>JACCXP010000169.1 GCA_013696905.1 Thermoleophilaceae bacterium | reverse complement strand
GCGCAGCCCGTCGGCGGAGTCGCGCGCGATCAGCCGCCCGGCGCGGATCAGCGCGATCTCCTGGCACAGCGTCTCGGCCTCCTCGAGGTAGTGCGTCGTCAGCAGAATCGTCGTGCCCTGCTCGTGCAGGCGGCGGATGTAGCGCCAGAGCTCGAGCCGCAGCTCGAAGTCGACCCCCGCCGTCGGCTCGTCGAGGATCACGAGCCGCGGTCGGTGCATCAAGGCGCGCGCGAGCAGCAGCCGCCGGCGCATCCCCCCCGAGAGCTTCGGCGTGCGGACCTTGCCCTTCTGGTTCAGGTCGAAGATCTCGATCATCTCGGCCGCCCGTGCGTGGGCCTCCTTGCGGCCCATCCCGAACCATCCGCCGTGGTAGACGAGCGTCTCCTCGACGGTCAGGAAGCGGTCGAGGTTGATGTCCTGCTCCGAGAGGCCGACGGCGCGCCGGGCCGACAGCGACTCGGCGGGCTCGCCGAAGACGAGCACCTCGCCCGCGGTTACCCGGATCAGGTTGCAGACGGCGCTGATGAGGGTCGTCTTACCGGCGCCGTTGGGTCCGAGCAGGCCGAAGAACGCGCCGTCGGGGACGGTCAGGTCGAGCGACTCGAGCGCGACAGTGCCATCGTCGTAGCGCTTCGACAGCCCGCGCAGCTCGAGCGCGGGTGCGGGCTTCATCAGCATCAGCCGGTCAGCGAGCGCCCGTACTGGCGCTCGTAGTACTCGCGGTACTCCCCACTGCGGATCGGGCTCCACCACCACTCGTTGTCGCGATACCAGTCGACGGTGCGCTCGAGCCCCGCCGCGAAATGCGTCAACGGCTCCCAACCGAGCGCGCGCACCTTGCCCGAGGAGAGCGAGTAGCGGCGGTCGTGGCCGGGCCTGTCGCGGACGTACTCGATCAGCCGCTCGCCCGCGCCCGTCAGCTCGACGATCCGCTTCACGACCTCGATGTTCTCGACCTCGTCGGGGCCGCCGACGTTGTACACCTCGCCGGAGGCGCCCTCTTGGAGGACGAGATGGATCGCGCGCGCGAAGTCCTCGACGTATAGCCAGTTGCGCACCTGGCGTCCGTCGCCATAGACCGGCAGTGAATCGCCGGCGAGCGCGTTCAGCACGCAGAGGGGGATCAGCTTCTCGGGGTACTGGCGCGGGCCGTAGTTGTTGGAGCCGCGGCAGATGACCGCCTCGAGCCCGTAGGTGTGGGCGTGGGCGGACACCAGCAGGTCGCCACCCGCCTTTGTTGCGCTGTACGGCGAGGAGGGGTTGAGCGGGGAGGTCTCGGTGAACGAGCCCTCCTCAATCGAGCCGTAGACCTCGTCGGTCGACACCTGCAGGTAGCGGGTCACGCCGTGGTCGCGAGCGGCGTCGAGCAGCACCGACGTGCCGATCACGTGCGCGCGGGCGAACACGTCCTGATCTGCGATCGAGCGGTCGACGTGCGACTCAGCGGCGAAGTTGACGACGGCCTGGCAGCCAGCCATCGTCTTGTGCACCAGCTCGCGGTCCTCGATCGCGCCGTGCACGAACTCGATCCGGTCCTCGATCCCTGCGAGGTTCTCGCGGCGACCGGCGTAGGTGAGCTTGTCGAGCACGACGAGCTCGTCGTCGGGCCTCGCCTCGAGCGCGACGCGCAGGAAGGTCGAGCCGATGAAGCCCGCGGCGCCCGTGACGAGCAGCCTCACGCGGCCACCCGCTCGGAGCGCTCGGTCAGGTAGGCGTCGAGGCCCTCGCGCCAGTGGGGAAGCTCTGTTGCCTCCGAGCGCTCGCTGCGCAGAACCGAGTACGCGGGGCGCGGGGCGGGGCGCGCGAACTCCGCGGTCGTGGTCGGGTTGACCGCGCAGGCGATGCCCGCACGCCCGAGGATCGCCTCGGCGAAGTCGAACCAGGAGCACTCGCCGCGCGCGGCGATGTGGCGCACGCCGAAGCGGTCGCTGCCCGCAAGCGCCACGAGCGCAGGGGCGAGATGGGCGGTGTAGGTGGGACAGCCGACCTGATCGCTCACAACGCTCACATCGGCACGCTCGCGACCGACCCTGAGCATCGTTTCGACGAAGTTCTTCCCTGCCAGCCCGAACAGCCACGACGTGCGCACGACATGGTGGTGCGGGTTGGCGGCGACCGTCGCGCGCTCGCCGGCGAGCTTCGAGCGCCCGTACGCCGAGCGCGGTGCGACGGGGTCAGACTCGAGGTAGGGCTCGCGCTTGTCGCCGTCGAAGACATAGTCGGTCGAGGGATACACGACCTCGGCGTCGATCGCCGCTGCCGCCGACGCCACGATGCCGGCGCCCTCGCCGTTCACGCGCATTGCGTCGGGCTCGTCGTCCTCGGCGCCGTCGACGTTCGTGTAGGCAGCGCAGTTCAGGACGACCTCTGGGCGGCTGCCCTCGAACGCGCTCCGGACCGCCGCCGCGTCGGCCACGTCAAGCTCCGCACGCGTGAGTGGGGTCACCTCGTGCCCGGCCGCGCGAGCGGCCGCCACGGCGTCTCGGCCGAGCATCCCGCCGGCCCCGGTGACGAGCATCCTCACCCCGATACGAATAGCAGCCGCCATCGTCGGCGAGGCACCCGCGGCGCCGTGACTCCTCCACTTGGCACTGTCGTTTGCGACAACACGTTGGCCTGACAGACAAGAAAGTTGCCTGTGAGTCAAACCCGTTGTCGTAGATGACAGTGGCCGCAAGAGGGGCTGTAGCTTCACCCGATGGGTCGCCATCCCACCCGCGTATCGCGCTTCGATGCCGCCTACCGAGGGCCACGGTGGCGCGATCCTTACCACTGCGAGTGGGCGTGCGTCGTCGGGGACCGAGTGCGTCGGCTGAGAAACGGTCGCGGCTTGTCTCTGGCCGAGCTAGCCGGACTCGTCGATAAGCCGGAAGGCGGCTCCTACTCGCCGGGCTACTTCTCGCGGCTCGAGCGCGGCTGGGCCAGCGCGCCGCTCTACGTCTACCTGGCGCTCGCGGCTGTGCTCGAGGTGGAGCCAGGGCGCTTGATGGGATCCGACGACGCCCAGAAGCCCATCACGGAGGCCGAGATGACGCTCGTTCGCTTCACGCGGGAGGTCAAGCTCGCTCCGCACGAGGCGCTCGCTCGGCTCGCAACGAGATAGCGCCTCAGAGAATCGCTATCTCGGCGTTGTCGCCGACGACGAAGCGGTAGGCCTTGGGCAGGCCGGGAGACCGCCCGACGCGCACGTTGCGCCCGATCAGGCTCGCTTCGATGCGACCCTCGAGGTCGATCAGCGACGAGCCCGACATGACGATCGAATGCTCGATCTCCGCCCGTGCGATCTCGACGTCGTCGCCGATCGCTGTGTAGGGCCCGATGTAGGCGTCCGTTATCCGCGAGCCCGCGCCGATCACCGCCGGGCCGCGCACCGTAGCGCGCTCGAGGCGCACCCCCGGCTCGATCACGACGCGGCCCTCGATACGCGAGTCGTGGAGCTCGCCCTCGACGCGTTCGGCCAGGTCCTCGAGGATCAGGCGGTTGGCGTCCAGCATGTCCTGCACCTGACCAGTGTCCTTCCACCAACCGCGGACGACGTGGGGGTCCACTCGCAGGCCGGTGTCGAGCAGGTGCTGGATCGCGTCGGTGATCTCGAGCTCCCCGCGCCACGACGGCGAGATCGCGCGCGCGGCCTCGAACACGGCCGTGGTGAACATGTAGACGCCGACGAGCGCGAGGTCTGACTTCGGCTGCTTCGGCTTCTCGACGAGCCGCGCGACCCTGCCGCCGCCGTCGAGCTCGGCGACGCCGTAGTGCTCGGGGTCGGGCACCGAGGTGAGCAGGATCAGGGCGTCGGGCGCCTCGCTGCGGAAGGCATCGACGAGCTCGGAGATGCCGTCGCGCAGCAGGTTGTCGCCCAGATACATCACGAACGGCGAGCTCCCGATGAAGCGCTCGGCGGTCAGCACGGCGTGCGCGAGGCCGAGCGGCGCATCCTGCTCGATGTAGCTGATCGCGACGCCGAAGCGCGAGCCGTCGCCGGCGGCGGCGCGGATCTCGTCGCCCGTCTCGGGCGCGATGATGATGCCGATCTCGATTATGCCCGCGGCCGCCATCGACTCGATCCCGTAGAAGAGCACGGGCTTGTTGGCCACCGGCACGAGCTGCTTCGCGCTCGTGTGGGTGATCGGGCGCAGACGCGTGCCCTTCCCGCCCGAGAGAATCAGGCCTTTGACCGGCTCCATCGCCTGGACGCTAGTGCCTGGCGGCGCCGCTCAGCGCCTCGGCGGCCTCGAGCACCTTGGCGCGGGCATCGTCTGGCTCGAGCACGACGGCGTCGCCCGCCTGCTTGAGGACTTCGCGCACGAGCCAGTCGTCGCCCGCGTAGTGGAGCTCGACCACGACCGCGCCGTCCTCGAGCTCCTCGGCGACCCGTCGCTCCTCGTGCGCCCAGCGAGCGCGCTCCGGGGAGATCCACAGCCGCGTGACGCGCGATGCCGCGACCTCTCCCGTGCGCGGCCAGCCCTGGACGTCGGGCTCGATCCCGGGGCGGGGGTCGAACCGCTCACCCGTGACGGTCGCCGACTTGATCCGGTCGAGCCGGAACGATCGCGGGGCGTCGCGGTCGGGGTCGAACGAGTGCACGTACCAGCCCTCCTGGCCGTTCAGCAGCAGGTAGGGCTCGATCCGCCGCGAGGAGAACTCGTCCTCGTTCTCCTTGTAGTACTCGATCTCGAGCAGCCGCCGCTCGCAGATCGCGCCGGAGACGACGCGCGCAATCTCGGAGTCGTCGCCCTTGGCGGTCGTGATCTTGAGGCCGTCGCCGGCGGGATCCTGCCCCAGGGCCGCCACGATCTTCTCGCGCGCGGATGTGAGCGAGCCCTCCGCGATGTGCTCGCCGATCAGGTCGATGGCCGCGATCAGCGCCTTTGCCTCGAGCGGCAGCAGCCGCGCCGGGCGGGCGAAGTTGTCGCCGTAGGGCTCGGGGTCGACCTCCATCGTGTCGCCCTGCACCTCGGCGTAGAGGACGTAGGCGCCGCCGCCGAAGTTGACGACGTTCAGCAGGTCGACGTCCTCGCGCAGCTCCTCGTCGGTGATCTGGAGCGAGTCCCTCAGTCCCCCCACGTCGAGCTTCGCGCCATCGCGGGCGGCCTCGATCAGGATCCCGGCGAGGGTTACGAGGCGCGCGAAGCGCTCAGGGCGGATCGGCGTCTCGCGGCGGCCATTCGCCTCGACCGGCCGTGCCGGGCTCGGGCGGCGAGCCACCGGCGCCTGCTCGGGCGGGTTGGCGTGGCGCTCGACGAGCAGGGCGACGCGCTCGGCGGTCTCCTCGACCAGCTCCGCCGGGCCCAGCACGCGTGCCCGGTCGCCAAGGCCCATCACCCACGAGATCAGCTCGCGCGAGTGGGAGTAGGGAGTCTCGAACACGATGCCATCCTCCGGGGCGTCGTCGGCACCGGTCGCGTCGGTGATCGAGCCGGCGTGGCCGAAGTGGCGCTGGACGAGCCAGTCGATCCGCGGCGAGACCCAGATGCGCGCGACGCCGAGCGGGTCGTCGAGCTGCCAGTCGGCGCGAGCGGCGTAGACGCGCGGGTCGAAGTCGGGCGCGGGGACGAAGTCGTGCTCGGCCTTCGAGGAGTAGGAGACCTTCGAGCGAATCCGCGAGAGGCGGAAGACGCGCACCTCGCCGCGCTCGTGCGAGTGGCCGACGAGGTAGAACTGCCCCCCCCGGAAGAGCAGGTGGTAGGGGTCGACCTTGCGCGTCTCCTGGGTGTCGCGGCCCATCGTGTAGTACTCGAACAGGATCGTCTTGCGTCTGAAGATCGCGGTCTCGATCTTCGACAGCCGCTGGGACAGGTCGTGTCCCCCTGCCGCCGCGGTCACGCCGAGCGCCACCGTTCGCTGCTCGGGAGCGTTGAGCGGAGAGGGCTTGCCCCAGGAGAGCTGCTGGAGGGCGAGGCGCAGGGGCTCGGCGTAGGCGAACTCGCCGTCGAGCAGCGCGAGCGCGGTGCGCAGCGCGCCGAGCTCCGAGTCCGAGAACTCGATCGCGGGCAGGTAGAAGTTCTCCGGCGGAAGCGTGTAGTTCTCCGCCTCGTAGTAGCCCTCGGCCGGCTTCTCGACCTTCAGCTCGATCCCGAGCGCCTCGAGCTCCGAGCGGTCGGCATAGAAGCGGCGGGCGAACGCGTCCTCGTTCATCCCGGAGTAGCCCTCGACCTCCTGTCTGATCTCGAGCGCCGTGACCGGGCGCCGCTCGGCCATCAGGAACGAGATCAGCGAGAGCTGGCGGATGAGCTTCTCGGTGTCCTTGGCCATCGGCGGGAGGATAGGAGGGCGCCGGGGCGGCGGCTGCGGGTATCCCGCTCTTTACGCGGCTTCGCGCCCGGGCTCCGCCGGGGCGAAGTAGGCGGACCCCGACAGCGCGCGGTCGAAGCCGGACCAGCGCTCGCCCTCGGCGAGCCCCTTCTCGATGCGGTCGAACGAGCCGAGGCGGCCGCCGAGGTTGTCGATCATGTGCACGAGCGTCGCCTCGCGCGTGCACGGGACGACCGGCGATCCGTGCTCGAGCTGGCCGTGGTGGGAGAGGATGACGTGCAGCAGCGCCTGCGCGGTGTCGGCCGGGAAGCCCGCGACCTCCTCGATCGCCCGGCGCACCATGTAGTAGCCGAGCGCGATCTCGCCCTGCAGCTTGCCGGCGTCCGTGAGCGCGATCGCCCCGCCCTCGCCCTCGGTCGCGTAGGTCTCGATCTTGCCGATGTCGTGCAGCAAGGCGCCCGTCACCGCGACGTCGCGGTCGATGCCCGGGAAGGTGGCCGACAGGGCGCTGACGCCCTGGGCGACCGACAGGCAGTGCTCGAGCAGACCGTGCGGGTAGGCCTGGTGGTAGTGCTTGGCCGCCGGAGCTTCGCACCAGCGCTCGCGCGTGGGGGCGCCCGCGCCGAAGAAGCGCTCGAGCAGCAGGGCGAGGTGGCGGTGCTGCACGGTCGCGATCAGCGACTCGAGGTCGTCGATCATCTGGTGGCACGGCCTTGCCGGGCCGTCGAGCAGGTCTCGCTGGTCGTATTCGTCCGGCTGCGCGATTCGCAGCGAGCGCACGGTCAGCGAGGCGCCGTAGCGGCCGTCGACGGCGAACGGCCCGCCGACGCGCACGACCGTGCCCGGCGCGCACTCCGGCTCGATCGCCTCGACACCGTCCCAGACGACTGCCTCGAAGGACCCGGTGGCGTCGCCGAGGCGGAGCTTGAGGAACACGTCGCCGTTCTTGCGCCGCCGCCGGGCGCGCTCGCGGACGACGAAGACGGCGTCCACCGCGCGCCCGTCAGCCAGCTCGCGCGCGAACTGCTTGGACGAAGGCTGCGGGATGAGCGCGGTCTGCTGCATCGGCCTCGGCAAGCTAAAGACCGAGGCGGACGGCTCTCGCCCCCGCCCCGGCTCAGAAGCTCGTGGCCGGGAGGATTTGGTTGACCGTGGCGAGGTCGGTGAGCGCGTTTCCGGCGCGGTCGTACATGCCCGCCAGCGGGGTCCACGCCATGGTGTGGGGCAACACGCCTCCGGTGAGCACGCGGTCGTAGTTGGTGGTGTTCGCCCCGAGCGTGATCCTGACCTCGGTCGGCGTCCCGGAGACCCTGACCATCGTGGAGGGAGCGGCGGCCGTGCCGAACACCTTTGTCTTCCCCACAGTCCAGTCGAGGAAGTCTCTGCCGAGCCTAAGCGTCCCGAGCTTTACCCGCTCGGTCGGTGTCGTCGCGTCGAAGATCGTAATCGAGTCGGTCGTCCCGCCGTTGTCGGTCCCGGTGCCGTTGTCATTGAGCTGAACCAGCACGTTCTGCGCGACGCCGTCGGCCATCCCGCCGAAGCCGTTGATCA
>JACCXP010000168.1 GCA_013696905.1 Thermoleophilaceae bacterium | reverse complement strand
ACGACATCCTGCGCCAGGCAGGGGTCGTGCGCGCGCGCGGGCTGCGCGAGATGCTCGAGTTCGCCAGGGCGCTGCCGGTCCTGCCGACGCCGGGCGGGGAGAACGTCGTCATCATCACGGGCGCCGGTGGCTCGGGCGTGCTGCTCTCGGACGCCTGCTACGTCAACGGGCTCAAGCTGATGGAGATGCCCGACGATCTCGACGCGGCCTTCCGCGAATTCATCCCGCCGTTCGGCGCCGCCGGCAACCCGGTCGACATCACCGGCGGAGAGCCTCCGGAGACGTACGCGAACACGATCCGGCTCGGGCTCGAGGACGATCGGATCGACTCGATCGTCGTCGGCTACTGGCACACGATCATCACCCCGCCGATGGTGTTTGCCGAGGTCGTCTCGGACATGGTCGAGGAGATGCGGGGCAAGGGGATCGAGAAGCCCGTCGTCGCCTCGCTGGCGGGAGACGTCGAGGTCGAGGAAGCCTCGGCGCACCTGTTCGAGCACGGGATTCCGGCATACCCGTACACGACGGAGACCCCGGTGGAGGTGTTGGCGGCCAAGTACCGCTGGGCGAGAACGGCCGGTCTGCTGGACGGCAAGTGAGTTGGCACGGAAGAGTCCGAAGGTTCAAACGCATCGTGGGGGAGGAGTGAGTAATGGACAAGATCGCTGATGAGTCAGGAGCAGCCGTTGCGGCTGCGACTGAAGACGGACGGGTCTGGCATGCGGGGAAGCTTCCGCCGATGCCGATCCGCAAGCTGCCCGAGGCGCCGCAGGCGGTGCACATCCTCGGGCCCGCGATCATCCTCGTCGCACTCGGGGTCGGGCTCGGCGAGACGTACCTGTGGCCGCGCCTGGTGATCGTGTTCGGGCCGGAGATCCGCTGGCTGTTCCTGGTCGGCGTCTCGCTGCAGGCGGTCGTCATGCTGGAGATGGCGCGTTACGCGATGGCGACGGGCGAATCGATCTTCTTCGGGGCGGCACGCGTGGCCAAGCCGTTGATGTGGTTCTTCTTCCTCGTCGCGATCCTCGTCTACATCTGGCCGGGTCACATCTCGGCCGGCTCTGAGGCGTTCGAGCAGATCACGGGCATCCCATGGCAGCTGTCGGCGTCGGTCGCGCTGTTGCTTGTCGGCGCGCTGTTCACGGTCTTCAACAAGATCTACAACGTGATCGAGGGGCTGCTGGCGTTCCTCGTCGGCGTGCTGGTGATCGGGTCCGCGATCGTGGGCGCGATCGTCGGCAGCCTGTCGGACCTCGGCGCCGTGCTGCTCGGGCTTGTCCGCTTCGACACCGGCCTGCCGGCGGAGGCCTTCACCGCCCAGTGGTTCCCGCTGATCGTCGGAGCGATGGCGTTCGCCGGGCCCTCCGGCATGCAGCAGATGTGGTACACGCTGTGGCTGCGCGACAAGGGTGCCGGCATGGGCACCTACATCCCGCAGGTGCGCGGGCTGCTGCACGCCGGCGAGGAGGAGACGATTCCGGACAGCGGGTCGATGTTCGACACCGACGACCCCGACGAGATGCGCAAGTGGAAGGGCTGGCGCCAGTGGGTCTACTACGACGCGCTGCTGCTCTTCTGGGGCATCACGATGCTCGTCACGGTCATCTTCACGGTGATGGCGCTCAACGCCGCGAGGATCAGCCCGGACGCCAAGGCGAAGCTGCTCGGCGACGATCGTGACGCCGCGCTCGCCGCCATGAGCGAAGCGTTCGCGTCAGGCGGCGCCGCGCTCGGCGTGATCTTCTACCTGTTCATCGCGATCGTGGGCTGGAAGGCGAGCATCGGGCTCTTCGACGCCTTCGCACGCGGGCAGTCCGACATGACGTACTACTTCATGCCGGGCGCGAAGCGGTTCAAGATGGCGCACCTGTACAGCATGTACCTCTGGGGCGTGATCGTCTTCGGCATCCTGATCCTGAACTTCGGTCCGGCTGACGGGCCGACGGCGATCCTGGACGTCCTGGCGTTCCTGTCCACCTTCGTGATGGGGGCCTACTGCCTGACCCTCGCGGCGGTGAACAACAAGAACCTGCCGAAGAAGATCCGTCCTCACCCGGTGATCACGGGGATCCTGGTGCTGGGCGGGATCATGTACCTCGGGATGCTCTTCTACAGCATCCTCGCCTACGGCGTGGCGGATCTCGGCTGATGGCATTCCCCCGGGCAGCGTGGCGCTCGACCGGCGCGTCGTCGACGGACCCGGCGCTGTGGGCTTCGCTCTCACGGCGCCAGGCCGCCGACCTGACGGTGCCGGGTGCGAGCATCGGAGTGCTCGGGGGTCTGATAGCGGGAGGGCTGGCCGCCATCGGCGGCCTGCCCTTCCTGGCTTCGCTCGTAGCCGGTGCCGGGCTTGGGATCCCGCTCGCGCTCGCCGGCGCCGGCTACGAGGTGCTGGTCGCCAGGGGCACCGTTCCCCTGGGCCCGCTGACGCCGATGGCGCTCTACTGGATGATCGCCTTCCCTGTGGTACGCATGTTCCACGCCGGCGTGTTCGCGATGTACGTGGGCAGCGCGATCGCGGTGCCCCACGGCTGGCTGGCGTTCTTCGCCTATCAGGTACTGGTCAGCGTCGGCTTCGGGATCGGGTTCTGGTGGTTGCACTCGAACTTCGCTCCGCGCTGGTGGTTCCACCTGCGCGAGAAGGGCAACCCAGTCGCCGAGCACTACCTCTACCAGCTCCTGTCCGCGGGGGTGGTGCAGCGGTATGCGCGTGGCGGCGTGACCACGGACGGGCGAAGTCGGTGAGCCTGGCCCCACCGCGGCGCTGAGCCGCATGCCCGTCCACTCTCGGCAGACTCTTCGGAGGTAAGCATGGATCTACTGGAATACCAGGGCAAGCAGCTCTTGGCTGCTCGCGACATCCCGGTCCCGCCCGGCCGGCCGGCGAGCACCGTCGAGGAGGCGGTCGAAGCCGCCGGCACGATCGGCTACCCGTGCGTCGTCAAGGCGCAGGTGCAGATCGGCGGTCGCGGCAAGCTCGGTGGCATCAAGGTCGCAGCCGACGAGGAGCAGCTGCGCACGCACGCGCAGGCGATTCTCGGCATGGACATCCGCGGGCTGACGGTGCACGAGGTCCTGATCGAGGCCGCCTCGGAGATCGGCGCCGAGTACTACACGTCGGTCGTCTTCGACCGCAGCGCCAAGGCGCCGCTGATCCTGCTCTCGACCAAAGGTGGCATGGACATCGAGCAGGTGGCCGAGGACGACCCCGGCGCGATCGCGTCGTTGCACGTCGACCCGATGCTCGGCTTCCAGGAGTTCCACGGGCGGCGGCTCGCCTTCGAGGCCGGCATCGACGCCGACCTCGTGCGCCCCGTCAGCGTGATGCTCGCCAAGCTCTACGACGCCTTCGTGTCCGAGGACGCGATGCTGGTCGAGATCAATCCGCTGATCGTCACCCCCGAGCGCGAGCTGCGGGCGCTCGACGCGAAGGTGACGCTCGACGACAGCGCCCTGTACCGCCACCCCGACAGCGCCGCATTCCGCAACCTCTCCGCCGAGGACCCGCAGGAGGCGATGGCGAAGGAGCGCGGCCTCACCTACGTCAAGCTCGACGGCGATATCGGGATCCTCGGCAACGGCGCCGGACTCGTCATGTCGACGCTCGACCTGGTGGCGCAGGCGGGCGGGGCGCCCGCTAACTTCCTCGACGCCGGGGGAGGCTCGAAGGCCGATGCGATCGTCGCGGCGGTCGAGGTGATCCTCTCCGACCAGAAGGTGCGCGCCGTCCTGTTCAACATCTTCGGCGGGATCACCCGCTGCGACGAGGTCGCGAAGGGCCTGATCGAGGCCTTCGAGCGCGTCCAGCCGGAGGTTCCCTTCGTCGTGCGCCTCGACGGCACCAACGACGTCGAAGGTCGCCGGCTGCTGGCCGAGGCCGACCTGCTCAACCTCTTCGTCGAGGAGACGATGCTCGGCGCCGCCGAGCGCGTCGTCGAGCTGGCGGCGGCCACCCCGAGCCTGGAGGCGCGATGAGCATCCTGATCGACGGCGACACGCGTCTGTGCGTCTCGGGCATCACCGGTCGCGAGGGCACCTTCCACGCGATGAACAACCTGCGCTACGGCACCCAGGTCGTCTCGGGAGTGACCCCCGGCAAGGGCGGGCAGGACGTCGAGGGGGTGCCGGTCTTCAACACCTTCCACGACGCGGTCGCCGAGACCGGCGCCAACGCGGCGATGATCTTCGTCCCCGCTCGCTTCGCGGCCGACTCGATCCTCGAGGCCGCCGACGCGGGCATCGAGCTGATCGTGGCGATCAGCGAAGGCATCCCGGCGCATGACGAGCTGCGCATCGTGACGCAGCTCGATCGCACGCCGAACGTGCGGCTGATCGGTCCCAACTGCCCCGGCGTGCTCGCGCCCGGAAAGGCAAACGTCGGGATCATCCCGCACGCCTTCTTCAGCGAGGGCAATGTCGGCGTCGTCTCGCGCTCGGGCACGTTGACCTACCAGATCGGCAAGGAGCTCGCCCAGCGCGACCTCGGCAACTCGACGATCGTCGGGATCGGCGGCGACCCGGTCCCCGGCTCGTCCTTCATCGACATCCTGGCGCTGTTCGAGGCGGACCCGCAGACCGAGGTGATCGTCATGTCCGGGGAGATCGGAGGCGACGCCGAGGAGCGGGCGGCGGAGTTCGCGTCCAAGCACGTCACGAAGCCCGTCGTCGGCTATATCGCGGGCTTCACCGCGCCGGAGGGCAAGACGATGGGCCACGCGGGCGCGATCGTCTCCGGCACGTCCGGCACCGCCCAGGCAAAGGCAGACGCGCTCGAGCAGAACGGCGTCCGCGTGGGTCGCACGCCGACCGAGGTGGCGGAGATCGCCGTCTCGGTGCTCGCGCAGTGAAGATCGCCGTCCTCGGCGCCGGGGCGATCGGCGCGTACGTCGGCGCGTCGCTCGCCCGCGGCGGCGCCGACGTGCACCTCGTCGCGCGCCGGGACAACCTCGCCGCGATGCGCGAGAACGGAGTTCGCGTGCTCAGCGAGCGCGGCGACTTCCACGTGCAGGTGTCGGCCACCGACGACCCGGCCGAGATCGGTCCGGTCGATGTCGTCTTCCTCGGCTTGAAGTCGAACTCCTACGCGGGCGCCCGCCCCCTGCTCGAGCCTTTGATGCGTCCGGACACGGCCGTGGTCGCGGCCCAGAACGGCATTCCGTGGTGGTATTTCCACGGCTACGGGGGCCCCTATGACGGACGGCGGATCGAGAGCGTCGATCCGGACGGCTCGGTCAGCGCGGCGATCGCGCCCGAACGCGCGATCGGCTGTGTCGCCTACCCGGCGACCGTGCTCGAGCAGCCGGGGGTGGTGCGCCATCTCGAGGGCACGCGCTTCTCGATCGGCGAGCCCGACCGCTCGCGCTCGGAGCGCTGCGAGCGCTTCAGCGAGGCAATGGTGGCGGGCGGGCTCAAGTGCCCGATCGAGCAGGACCTGCGCAACGACATCTGGGTCAAGCTGATGGGCAACGTCTCGTTCAACCCGCTGAGCGCGCTTACGAGAGCGACGATGGTCTCGATCTGCCGCCACGCCGAGACCCGCGCGCTCGTGGTCGCGATGATGGAGGAGATGCTCGCCGTGGCGCGCGCGCTCGGCTACGAGCTCGACATCTCGATCGAGAAGCGCCTGGCCGGAGCCGAGGCGGTGGGCGAGCACAAGACCTCGACGCTGCAGGACCTCGAGGCGGGCAAGCAGCTCGAGCTTGCGGCGATCATCGGCGCCGTCGTCGAGCTCGCCGACCTCACCGAGACCCCTGTCCCGTCGATCAGGGCCGTCAACGCCGCGACGAAACTGCTCGCGGAGACGGAGGTCCCGGACTAGACGGATCGGGGGCGAGGCAGCGCAGCACGCGCAGGTCGTCGGAGACCTCGAGCTCCTCGACCGCCGCCGGCACCGCGAAGGCGTCCCCGGCCTGCGCCTGCTCGCCTGCGAGCTCGCCCTCGCCCGCGAGCACGAGCAAGATGCCGAAGCGCCCGGCCGGCTCCGGCAGATCGTCCGCCCAGAAGAACTCGCGCGCCTCCTCGGGCAGGCCGAGCGCCGGCTGGCGCGGCGTGAGGTCGAAGGCCTCGAGCGCGAGCTCCCAGCCGATGCCGAGGTGCGCGTCCGCAGGCTCGATCGGAAACCCGCTCCACTCGGCGACGATCGAGAGGTCTGTCGGCTCCTGCAGCTCGGCGATCAGCGCGCCCGCGCCGATCGCGTGTGGAGCGCCGGCGGGCACGTAGACGACGTCCCCTGCCCGCACCGGCAAGTGGTTGAGCGAGCTGAGCAGGGCCGCTGAGTCCTGGCGCTCGATCCATTCGCGGAAGCGCCCCCGCTCGACCGGCTCGCGCAGTCCGATCCAGACCTCCGCGGCCTCCGCCCGCGTGTCGAGCACGACCCAGGCCTCGGTCTTGCCGAACTGCGAGCCGAGATGCCGGCGGGCAAAGGTGCGGCCTGGATGGGCGTGCACCGGCAGCCGCTCCCCGGCGTCGAGGATCTTCACCAGCAGGCCGGTCGAGGTGCCGAAGCGCTCGAGGTGGTCGCGCCCGAGCCACGCCTCGGGCTCCTCCTCGATCAGGTCGC
>JACCXP010000161.1 GCA_013696905.1 Thermoleophilaceae bacterium | reverse complement strand
CGAGCAGCTTGAGCGGAGTGAACCTGAGTGAGCGGATGGCCTGCATGAGTCCTCCTAGGAGTTGGGTTCCATCGACTCACCCAACTTCCCACCGCTGCGGGTCCGCTCCCATACGGGCGCCAGGCGTGTGCGCGTGCGGCTAACCGCACCGGCCGGGGGCGGGTTCAGGCGCGCAGGTACGTGAGTACCGCGAGCACGCGCCGGTGGTCCTCGGCCGCGGGTGCGAGGTCGAGCTTGCTGAAGATGCTCGTCACGTGCTTCTCGACGGCGCGCTCGGTGACGACCATCTGCTCGGCGATCGCGTGGTTCGATCGCCCCTCGGCCATCAGCGCGAGCACCTCTCGCTCGCGCGGGCTGATCTCCTCGAGCGGGTCCTCGCGGCGGCGGCGCCCGAGCAGGCGCGAGACGACCTCGGGATCGAGCGCCGAGCCGCCCGCGCCGACGCGCCGCACCGCGTCGACGAAGCGCTCGACGTCCGCGACGCGATCCTTCAGCAGGTAGCCGACGCCCTCGGCGCTGTCGGCCAGCAGCTCGTTGGCATAGCCCTCCTCGACGTACTGCGACAACACGAGCACGGCCACCTGCGGGTGCTCGGCGCGCATCCGGATCGCGGCGCGCAGCCCGTCGTCGGTGTTGGTCGGCGGCATGCGCACGTCCACGATCGCGACGTCCGGGCGATGAGCCGCCACCTTGCGCAGCAGGTCGTCGGCGTCGCCTGCCTGGCCGACGACCTCGAAGCCCGCCTCCTCGAGCAGCCGCACGATCCCCTCGCGCAGCAGCACCGAGTCGTCGGCCACGACTACGCGCACGGGGTCCTCAGGAGAGCAGTTCGCGCAGGGCGGCGCCCGACAGCTCGCCCTTGGCCACGAACCCGCGCGCTCCGCTCGCCGCGACGAGCGGGCCGAAGTCCGATGCGTCGCGGCTCGAGGTCAGGATCACCGCCGTGCCGTTGCCCGCGGCGCGGATCCTGCTGGCGGTCTCGAAGCCGTCGATCCCGGGCAGGTGCACGTCGAGCAGCACGACGTCGGGGCTGAGCGAGGCGGCCGCGCCGACGCCCGACTCGCCGTCGGTCTCCTCGCCGATCACGTCGTAGCCCTCGGACTCGAGCAGGCGTCGGGCGGCCGCGCGGAAGGAGGGGTGGTCGTCCACGATCAGGATGCTTGTGGCCATGCCTCGATTGTGAACGTGCCGCGCCCGCACGCCAATACGGGTAGCCGCACCGCGTGCGCTCATCCGTGCAAGAGCCGCGGGCGCTCGATCGCCGGGCAGCGGTCCATCACGACCGCGAGCCCCGCTGAGCGGGCGCGGTCGGCGGCTGCCTCGTCGATCACGCCGAGCTGCATCCAGACCGCCTTTGCGCCGATCTCGATCGCCTCGTCGACGTGCTGCCCGGCCTGCTCGCTGCGGCGGAAGATGTCGACGACCTCGACCCCAACGGCTGCGGGCACCTCGGCGAGCGTCGCATAGCAGCGCTCGCCGAGTACCTCGTCGGTGGCCGGGTTGACCGGGATCGCCCGATAGCCGCTCGACTGGAGAAAGCGGGTCACGCGGTGCGAGGCGCGGCCGGGATTCGGTGAGCAGCCGACCACCGCCCACGTGTGACACGACGTGAGGATGTCGCGGATCGTCTCCTCGGCATCCATGAGCCGGCGACGTTAGCCGTTCTCTACGCTCGTGCCTGTGGCCGCGGAGCGCCCGACGCCGCCCGATTCCGCCCGTGCGCGGCGTCGAGCCCTGATACGCCTCGGCCTGTTGGCGGCGCTGCTCGCAGCCCTCTTCGCCGGGGGCACGCTGAGCGGGGTCGACATCTCGCCCGAGCGCATCCGCCGCGACGTCGCGCAGATCGGCCCGCTGGCGCCGCTCGCCTACGTGCCGCTGACCGTCGTGCTCAACTGCATCGGGGTGCCCTCGCCCGCTCTGATCGGCGGCGCGGGACTGCTCTTCGGGACGGCGGTCGGAGGCGCCGTCGGCCATACGGGCATCGTGCTCGCGGCCGTCAGCCAGCTCCTGATCACCCGCTATCTCGCCCACGACCAGGCTCAGGCACTGTTGCCGAAGCGGGTGCACCGATTCGACGACTTCCTCGAGCGGCGCGGCTTCTACGCCGTGCTGTACCTGCGGATGGTGCCCGGATTCCCCTACAACACGCTCAACTACGCGGCCGGCCTGACGCGGCTGAAGGTGTGGCAGATGGCCGCGGGCACGGCGATCGGAAAGGCGCCGCGCTCTTTCGCGTACGCGGCACTCGGCGGCAACCTCGACGACCTCGGCTCGGTCGAGGTGCGGATCGCGGTCGCCGTGATCGCGGCGATGGCGCTCGCCGGCGCGCTGCTCGCCTGGCGACAGGCACGCGCCGCCGGCAGCGCGGGCGCCGAGGAGGCATAGGTGTCCCCGCTCTTTCGCGCCGTGCGCGTGATGTCCGCCGTCGAGTCGCTCCTGTTCGTGGCGCTGCTCGTGGTCTGGCTCGGCGAGCTCGACGACGGGGCCAAGTTCGTGCTCGGGCTGACGCACGGGATCGGGGTGATCGTCCTGTGTCTGCTGATCGCCTGGGGCTGCCTGCGCGGCTCGCTTCCCTGGCCACTGCTCGCGGCGGGGGTGTCGCCGCTCGGACCGGTCGCGGTGGCGATCGGGATCGAGTGGCTGCGCCGGCGCCAGGGGCGTCTAGCCTGAGGCGCGCCGTGCTGCCGCTCAACACCCCGAACGTGCTCACGGTGGTTCGCATCCTGCTCGTGCCCGTGCTGGTGGTTGCGCTGCTCGTAAGGGCGCCGCAGGGCTCGAGCGTCGCCGCCGTCGTGTTCGCCGTCGCCGCGCTCACCGACACGCTCGACGGTTACCTCGCGCGCTCGCGCGACCTCGTGACCACGTTCGGCAAGGTGATGGACCCGATCGCCGACAAGCTGCTGATCGCGGCGGCTCTGATATCGCTCGTCAGCCTCGATCGCGTCGCCGCGTGGGTCGCGATGGTGATCATCGCGCGCGAGTTCGCCGTCACTGGGCTGCGCGCGGTCGCCGGCCAGCAAGGGGTCGTGATCTCGGCGAGCCCGTTCGGCAAGGCGAAGACCGTCTCCCAGGTGGCCGCGGTACTGGCGTTGATAGCGGTGCCCGACCCGGGCGCGATCTGGGTGCTCGCGCTCGTGTGGCTCGCGGTGGCCCTGACCGTGCTGTCGGGGCTCGACTACTTCCTCGGCTTTCGCCGGCGCATGGACGAGGCACGCTCGTCCCCGGTGGCCGCCGCGCCGGAGTAGGCAGCCCCTCTCAGGCGGCTCCGCGGAGCCACTCGCGCATCGTCGTGTGGCGCAGGTCGTGCACGTCCGAGCCGAGCTCGCGCAGGATCTCGCCCATCAGCCCGTGGCGCTCCGCGACCACGTCGTGGCGGTGGATCGACTCGAGGTTCTCCTGTCGCGCGAGCAGAAAGGCGCCGTCGCCGAGGTGGGCGAACTGCTCGACGGCCATCCGCAGCATCTCGCGCACGCAGTCCTCGACGAAACGGGGCCGGCGGTGTGCGCGCTCGACTACCTCGGCCTCGTCGGGGCGCTTCAGCAGCTCGTAGATCTCAGAGGACATGGACTCCTCGACGATGCGCAGCAGGGCTCGTGCCTCGACGCCCGACTCGCCGTCGTGGGGAGCGCCGACGTGGAGGGTGCCGAGGCCGCGCTGGTTGTGGGTGGCACCGGGGACGTGCTCGAGCACGCGCTCGATCTCGTCGTCCGAGAATCCGTCGCCCGCGAGGCGCTCGCGTGAGCGGTCCCTGATCAGCTCCTGCGCGCACGGGCACGCCGTCATGCCCTGGGCCTGCACGCCGACCAGGCGCCGCACGCCCGTCTCCGAGGCGACGGCCGAGCCGAGCAGCGTGAAGATCTCCTGAGTCGGGATTCCGGTCTCCGGCGACTGCTTGCGCTCGGGGTAGCGAGCGGCGATCGTGACCTCCGCGCGCAGGCTCTGCTGGCGCTCGCGCACGCGCTCGGCGATGTGGGCGGCGAGCGTCTCGGACCGAAACGACTCGCCGAGCACGACCTCGTCGATCGCCTCGTTGACGGTCTCCTCGAAGCGCGACATGTGCGCGCCCTTCTGCTTCGGGTTGAGGTCGACGAAGCATTCGAGCTGGGCGTAGAAGAGCTCGTCCTCGCCGCGGGCACCCATCCGGACGACCTTCTCGACGCCGGTGACACCGACGCGCGAGAGCGAGAGGTGGGTGCGCGGGCGGCGCCCCTGCACGTCGGCGGCCGGGGAGCTCAGGAGGGTGGCGCGTTCGACCATCGCCGGACCGACGATAGCGCCGGCCGCTTCCCCTCTCGCTCCGAAAACCCCTATAGTCCGGCGCGGTCCAGAGCCCGGCGCGAGCGTCGATCGGCATCATCGCGACCCATGGCGGCTCTTGCCGCCGACACATATGGCCAACACGCTTGTCGGGTGTAGGGGGGGACGGGAATCGTGTTCAGTCCAACGGAGGTGTTGACGGCAAAGGGGAATGGCGCGCTCTTGGCGCCGGAGTCCGACTCGCCGTTCTCGGAGGTCGAGGAGCTGCGCGCGCTGGTGGCGGACGGGCGCGAGCGTGGCTACCTGACCTTCGCGGAGATCGCCCACTGTCTCGAAGAGGTGGAGGTCACGAAGGAGCAGGTCAAGGAGCTGCACGACTACCTCGTCGAGGACGGCATCGACATCGTCTCGAGCGATGGCCGCCCGGCGGTCTCCGACGCCGGCCGCGCGGAGGCCTCGGCGCAGAAGGAGCCAGGCACGGCCAAGAAGGTCGAGGTCGACCTGACCGTCGAGCCGAGCCTCGACGCGCTGCGCCTCTACCTGCGCTCGATCGGGCGCGTCGGGCTACTCAACGCGGCGCAGGAGGTGATGCTCGCGAAGCGGATCGAGCGCGGCGACATGGTCGCCAAGCAGCACATGATCGAGGCCAACCTGCGTCTCGTCGTGTCGATAGCGAAGGGCTACATGGGCCGCGGCCTCACCTTCCTCGACCTGATCCAGGAGGGCTCGCTCGGCTTGATCCGCGCGGTCGAGAAGTTCGACTACCGCCGCGGCTACAAGTTCTCGACCTACGCCACCTGGTGGATCCGCCAGGCCGTGACGCGCGCGATCGCCGACAAGGCGCGCACGATTCGCATCCCCGTCCACATGGTCGAGAAGCTCAACAAGGTCGTGCACGTCGAGCGACAGCTCGTGCAGGAGCTCGGCCGCGAGCCGACGCGCGAGGAGATCGCCGCCGAGCTCGAGTGGACGGTGCGCGAGGTCAAGGACATCACCCGCATGGCGCAGCTGCCGATCTCGCTCGAGAAGCCGATCGGCGAGGACGACTCATCCGAGCTCGGCGACTTCGTCGAGGACGAGGGCGCCGCCTCTCCCTACGAGACGGCGGTCGAGACGATGCGCCGCGACAACGTCAAGCGCGCGCTCGCCGCACTGCCCGCCCGCGAGCGCGAGGTGATCGAGATGCGCTACGGGCTGAAAGGCCACCAGGCGCGCACGCTCGAGGAGGTCGGTCGCGCCTTCGGGGTGACCCGCGAGCGCATCCGCCAGATCGAGCACAACACGCTCAAGAAGCTCGAGATGCTGCCCGAGGCGCAGGGCCTGCGCGGCGCCTCCTGACCGACGTTCCGCCTCTAACATCCCCGCTCCACCGGGGGGATGTCCGAGTGGCTAAAGGAGACGGGCTGTAAACCCGTTGGCTTACGCCTACGCAGGTTCGAATCCTGCTCCCCCCATCGCGCCGGCGCCCTTAGTATGCGCGCCTCCTTCCGCCCGCCCGACCACAGGAGTGCCGTACATGTTCTCGCAGCTCGATGCCGTAGGAGATCGCTGGAACGTCCTCCGACACCCGTTCTACGTTCGCTGGAGCCGCGGCGATCTGACTAGCGAGGAGCTGTGCTTCTACGCTGGCGAGTACCGCCACGCCGTCGTCGCGCTGGCCGAGGCCGCCGCGCGCGCGGCGCGCAGCGCCCCGGAGCCCGCGCTGCGCGAGCAGCTCGAGCTCCACGCCGAGGAGGAGCGCTCGCACGTGCCGCTGTGGGACGACTTCGCGGCTGGGGTTTGCGTGGAGGGCAGCGAGCGCGAGCCGCTGCCGGAGACCGCCGACTGCGTGGAGGCATGGACCGCCGGCGGCGATGTCGAGGAGAGCCTTGTGATCCTCTACGCCGTCGAGTCAGCGCAGCCGGCGATCTCGGCGACCAAGCTCGCAGGGCTGGTCGCGCACCACGACTTCGAGCCGGGCGACCCGGCGATCGCATACTTCGTCCTGCACGCCGAGCGCGACGACGAGCACGCGGCCCAGTCGAGGGCCGCGCTAGAGCAAAGGGGCGCGCCGGAGCGCTCGCAGCCTTTGATCGAGGCCGCAGAGCGTGCCCTGCGCGGCAACTGGCGCCTGCTCGACGGCGTCGAGCGCCGCTTCGGGCGCGAGCCGGGGGCCTAGCCGCGCTCAGCGGCGGCGGGTTGCGCGAAGCCCGAGTCGCGCAGCGCAGCGGCGGTCGACCAGAACGCGAGCTCCGGCCAGGGCAAGTCGCGTGCCGAGAAGAGCCGTACCTCGCTTGCCTCCTCACCCGCGCACGGCGTCCCGAGCGGGGTGGCCTCGAAGACGATCAGCACGATGCGCTCGTCGGGACGCGAGTAGACGCCGACGAGCCCACCGAGCTCGACATCGATCCGCATCTCCTCGCGCGTCTCGCGTCGGGCGGCCTGCTCGACCGACTCCCCGAGCTCCACGAAGCCGCCGGGAAACGTCCAGCGCCCGGCGCCCTCGTGGAGCGCGCGGCGCAGCAGCCATACGTCGCCTTCCGGGTCGCGCGGGAGCGCGCAGGCGACCGGCTCAGGGCTCCAGTACGAGCGATAGCCACAGCTCGGACACGACAGCGAACGCGGGAAGTCGACCTTCGCGGAGGCGCCGCAGCGGGGGCACAGCCGCGCGTCCTCGAGCGCCGGATTGAGGCTGGACGTCACTGGAGCGACGGTATCGGCACCTGCCCGCGCGCGGCGAGGCAGACGCGAAAGCACGAGCCCTCGCCGGGTGTGCTCTCGACCGAGATCGAGCCGTCGTGCGCGCGTACGAGCTCCTCGACGACGGCGAGTCCGATGCCGAGGACTTGCCCGTCATGACACATGAGCCCTCGAGCGGCGTCTTCGAGCTCGCGCGGGCCCGCGGAGTCGAGGACCTCCGTGCTCGTGGTGGACGACTTCACGCTCGTCGGGGAGGGCCTCGCGGCGACCTTCGCGGGCGAGCTCGAGCTCGAGCTCGTGGGCCTCGCGACCGATGGGAGGACGGCGCTGCGGCTTGCCAGGGAGAATCTGCTGCGGCGCACGCAGGCGGCCGACCTCGATCAACAGGCCTGTCGAAGCTGTGCTTTATTCGCCGACCACGGCTAGCGGGGCGCGGAGAGCGGACCTCGCGTGGCGCTACCCTGAGGCACCCGCCCAGCTAGCTCAGTTGGTAGAGCACTTCCATGGTAAGGAAGGGGTCATCGGTTCGAGTCCGATGCTGGGCTTCCGCTCGGGGAGCGGGATCGCGGCCCGCTCGCCCTCTTCAGTCGTGGCCCGTAGGGTCGTTTTGGGGTCCATGGGGGTACGCCGAGGGGCGCCGCCTGTTCCGAAGGGGAAGGGGATGACGTTGCTCGGCAGAGGAGCGGCCGGCGGGATCCTTTCAGAGGCTGTCGCGACCTGACCCGTCCGCGCGAGCTGGATCTGGTCCTCGGCACTCAGCCGAGGACCGTCCTTCAGCTCGGCCATGACGTGCCTGCGCTGACCGCCTCGGCTCACTCAGAACGCTCTACGAGAAGCGACGGGGGGCCTGGCCTAGCCTCGCGCGGTTCGGCGCATCTCCGAGAGCACCAGGCCGTAGAGCAGGTGGTCGGCGGCGAGCGCCAGACGGTCGACCGGGCGCACGCGCTTGGCCTGGCTGAGGCCCAGGACGGG
>JACCXP010000160.1 GCA_013696905.1 Thermoleophilaceae bacterium | reverse complement strand
ATGTACTCGCGGCGCACCAGGTGCCCGGGCCCCTTGGGCGCCACCATGCCGACGTCGATCTCAGGGCCCGGCTCGACTGTGCGGTAGTGGATCGAGAAGCCGTGCGCGAACATCAGCGTGTTGCCGGGAGCGATCCCGTCGCGGATCTCGCGCTCGTAGACCTCGCCCTGCCTCTCGTCGGGGAGCAGGACCATCACCACGTCGCCGCGGCTCGAGGCATCGGCGACCGACAGCACCTCGAGCCCGTCTGAGCGCGCCTTGTCCGCGGAGCCCGACCCCTCGCGCAGGCCGACCACCACGTCCACGCCTGAGTCCTTGAGGTTGAGCGCGTGTGCATGACCCTGCGAGCCGAAGCCGAGCACGGCCACGGTGCGGCCTTGGAGGACCGCGATGTCTGCGTCGTCGTCGTAGATCACGGCGCGGCACCCTATCCCACGAGCCGTCCCCGCTGCACCTTGCCACTCGCGGTGCGCGGCAGCTCCACTACGAAGCGCACGGCGCGCGGAACCTTGTAGCCGGCGAGACGGGCGCGGCAATGGCGCAGGAGGTCCTCCTCCCCCACCTCGTCGGCGCGAACAACGAACGCGACCACGACGTCGCCCCGGTCGCTGTCCGGGCGGCCCACGACGGCGGCGTCGGCGACGGCCGGGTGGGCGAGCAGCGCCTCCTCGACCTCGGCGGGCGAGACGTTCTCGCCGCCCGAGACGATCGTCTCCTTGAGGCGACCCTCGACGACCAGGAACCCGTCCGGCTCGAGACGCCCGCGATCTCCGGTGTGCAGCCAGCCGTCGGCCGCGAGGGCTCCCTCGGAGACCATCGGGCCGCGCACCAGGATCTCGCCGGCGGCGCCGATCCGCAGCTTGACCCCCGGCAGCGGACGTCCGGCGGAGCCCGCCCGCGCGAGCGCCTCGGCGGCCGAGAGGGTCGCGACCTGCGAGGCCGTCTCCGTCATCCCGTAGGTCTGAAGCACGGGGATGGCGCGCTCCGCCGCCCACTCGAGCAGGTCGCGCGGCACCGGCGCGCCTCCGAGCAGGGCCGCGCGCAGCGCGGGCGTCGCCTCGAGCCCGGCGGCGACGAGACGGCGCAGCATCGTCGGCACGAGCGAGACGAGCGTGGCCTCCCCGGCCGCGAGCGTGCGCGCGACGCGGTCGGCGTCGAAGCGCTCGTGGATCACGGCGGTCGTCGCGTAGGTCGCCGAGCGCAGCAGGATCGCGAGCCCGCCGACGTGGAAGAGCGGCAGCGCGCAGAGCCAGCGATCGTCGGGGGCGACGCCCAGGTTCCATGCCGAGGCGAGCGCGCTCGCCTCGTGGTTCGCGTGCGTGAGCACGACCGCGCGCGGTCGTGCGGTCGTGCCGGATGTGTAGAGGACGGTCAGCGGCTCGTTCGCAGCCGCTGCGTGGCGCAGCTCGAGCTCGGCCTCTTCCCCTGCCGGCGGCTCCTCGACGACGAGCCGTGCGGACGAGTCCTCGACGATCCAGCGGCGCTCAGCCGCGCCCAGACGGGTGTCGACCGGCACGATCGCCGCGCCGAGCTTCGGCAGCGCGTGCAGCAGCACGGCGAAGTCGAGGCCCGGCGCGAGCGTCGTCGCGACGCGGTCGCCCGCGCCGACCCCGAGCCGCGCCAGCCGACGGGCGCTCGTCGCGGCCAGTCGCTCGAGCTCGGCGTAGCCGGTGCGAGCGCCCGCGGCCTCGACCGCCGTGTGGTCGGGGTGCGTGCGGGCGCGCAACGGCAGCGCCAGCGGGCGGGGAACTATCGTGCGGCCATCATCGAGGAGGGATAGCTTGGCACTCGACTGGACGCCCGCCGGCGGCGACTACACGGACATCAGGTATGAGACCCTCGACGGGATCGCGAAGATCACGATCGACCGGCCCGAGGTGCGAAACGCGTTCCGCCCGCAGACGCTGTTCGAGCTCTCGGATGCCTTCGACCGCGCGCGCGACGACACCGAGATCGGCGTGATCGTGCTGACCGGCGAGGGCGAGCTCGCATTCTGCTCGGGCGGCGACCAGCGCA
>JACCXP010000095.1 GCA_013696905.1 Thermoleophilaceae bacterium | reverse complement strand
GCGTGGCGGTGAGCGTCTTGCCCTCGCCGGTGCGCATCTCGGCGATCGAGCCGTCGTGCAGCACCATCGCGCCGATCAGCTGGACGTCGAAGTGGCGCATGCCGAGGCTGCGCTTGGCCGCCTCCCGTGTGATCGCGAACGCCTCGGGGAGCAGGTCGTCGAGCGACTCGCCGCCCTGCGCACGCTCCCTGAGAAGGTCGGCGTGCTCGCGCAGCTCGTGGTCCTCGAACAGCTCGTGCTCGGCCTCGAGCGCGTTGATCTGACCGACCCGCTTCTGGAAGGCCCTGAACTTCTTCTGCTCTCCGACGCGGAGCGCGCGATCGAGGATCGACATACGTTCGAGGGTACCAATGGGGCCCGCCGCCTCAGGGCGGAGCAACCTCTCCGTAACGCTTCCGTGGCGCCGGCGTGGGAGAGCTTGCCGACTCGATCGATCGACGGGAGGAGGAACGGAAATGCATTGGGCTCGCAGCGCTCATCTCGGTCTCGTGGCGCTGTTCGTTCAGGTCTTCCTGGCTGGCGCCGGCGCCTTCGGCGCGGCCTCCTACATGGCTCACAGGATCCTCAGATCGCCGGGGCGCTGCCGCTCGCCCTCAGCCTGGCCGCGACTGCGCTGCTCGCGAGCGCGGGCGCGGACGTCGGTCAGGAGGCCGCGGCGCGCGTCTCGAGCTTGCCCGCCTCCCGGCGACCGCGCCGCTTGTCGCGATGGCGCTTGACCTGGCGCGCGAGGTCGTCCGAGGCAAGGTTGATCGAATTCACCATCGAGGCCGAGCGTTCGCACGCCCGCAGCGTCACGCCCTTGAGGAAGAGTGTCGCCTCGGCCACCTGCGACTCGCGGATCGAGGGGTTGCGCTCCTCCCAAAGCTCGACCTCCATCCGCGCGAGCGAGGAAACCTGCCTACCGACCTTCTCGAAGCGCTTGTCGACCCGCTCCCTGAGCCCGTCGCCGACGTTCACATTGCGCCCCTTGATGTCGATGCGCATCGCGGTGCCACCTCCTGGTCGCTGGTACGCAGATGCTACGCCCCGGCTGAGGCGGTGCCAAGCAAACGGTCGCTCAGCGGCCGGGGGTGCGGGCGTAGGCGATCGCGCGAACGTCGGCGCCGGCGCCGCGCAGGACGCCGACGCAGGCCGCGAGCGTCGCGCCCGTAGTGACGACGTCGTCGATCACCAGCACTCGCGCCGGAGCGGCAACCCCGGGCCTCAGCGCGATCGCTCCCTCGATCGCCGCCAGGCGCTCGGCTCGCGGGCGACCGACCTGCGCCCGTCGCGATCCCGAGCGCCGGAGGCAGTCGCATACCACGGCGTCGGTACGCTTGGCGAGCGCGCCGGCGAGCCGCTCGGCCTGGTTGAAGCCGCGCCGGCGCCGGCGAGCCGGGTGGAGCGGAACCGGCACGAGCGATCGCTCCGCCAGCAGGTCGGGCGGGGCGTTCGCGGCCATATGGGCCGCCATCAGCTCGGCAGCCGCGAGCACGCCGCGGTACTTGAGCGCCCCCACCAGCGCACGCGCGCCACCCTCGTAGGCGAGCGGCGCCCACAGATTCACGCCGGCGACCTGCGTGGCGCCCGAGCCGAGCCAGCGCAGGCGGCCGCGACAGGCCCCGCAGAGCGGCTCGCAAGCGCCCGCGACGCCGCCGCACGCGACGCACAAAGGCGGCGCGAGTGGTGTCAGCAGACGAGCCGGCAGCATGCCCCCGCAGCATCTCGCGGGCCGAGCCGCCGATCACCGCGCCGGTGCGACAATCGACGCGGTGGGACGCTACGAAGTCGTCAACGGGCGGTCGCAGCCGTGAGTCACCCCCAGCTGCGCTGGAACCTCGACCCGGCGGTGCTCGCAGCCCTCGGCGCCTACGGCGGGCTGTACGCGTGGCGCTTCGTGCGCGCGCGACGCGAGGCCGGCGGCCGAGGCGCGGGCGCGATGCAGGCGCTCGCCGCGCTCGGGGCGCTCGCCGCGCTCGCGGTCGCCACCGTCTCCCCGCTCGACGGCCTCGGCGAGGAGTACCTCTTCTCGGCGCACATGGCCCAGCACGTGCTGCTGAGCGACATCGCGCCGCTGCTGACGCTGCTCGCGCTATCGCGCGTGATCATGCGCCCGGCCACGCGCCGGCTGACGCGCCTCGAGCGCGCGCTCGGCCCGCTCGCTCAGCCGACGACGGGGCTCGTGCTGTGGTTCGGGCTCGTCTACCTCTGGCACATCCCCGCTCTGTATGTCGCGGCGCTCGAGAGCGCGCCAGTGCACGCGCTCGAACACGCCTCGTTCTTCACCGCCGGGGTGGCCGTCTGGTGGCCGTTGATCCAGCCTGTGCCGATGCGCCGGCGGCTCTCGGGGCTTGCGACCTTCGCCTACATCGCGGTAGCGAAGGTCGGCCTCGGCGTGCTCGGCCTGTACCTCGTCTGGTCGCAGTCGGTGGCGTACTCCTACTACGAGCGCGTGCCGCGGATCTGGGGCCTGAGCCCGCTCGAGGACCAGAACGTCGGCGGGGCGCTGATGATGGTCGAGCAGTCGATCGTGCTGGTGCTGGTGTTCACGGCGCTGTTCGTGCGGATGCTCAACCAGTCCGAGCAGGACGAGCTTCGAAAGGAGCG
>JACCXP010000083.1 GCA_013696905.1 Thermoleophilaceae bacterium | reverse complement strand
CGGCCGCCGATCCGGCGCTCTTCGCGCACCGCTGCGACTGGGAGGGCAGCACCGTGATCGCCGTCCACAACCTGTCGGCGCAGCCGCGTACGCTCGCGCTCGAGCTCGACGAGGAGTGGGAGGCGCTGGTGGACTTGCTCGGGCAGCAGGAGGACCTGACGCCCTCGGCGAGCGCGCCCGAGCTGGAGCTCGCGGGTCACGGCTACCGCTGGCTGCGGCTGCGCCGTCCGGGCCAGCGGATCGCCCCATGATCGAGACCCGCCGGCTGCGGGAGCTCGAGCTCGAGCCCGGGTCGACCGAAGGCGGGAAGTCGTTCATCGCAGCGGCGTCCGGCCTCGTCCACACCGGCAGCTCGCTGTGCGTTATCGCCGACGATGCGCTCGACCTGGCCGTCTTTCCCGGCGAAGGCGAGGCGCCTGGACGTCTCGCGCAGCTGCTTCGCGGCGAGCTGTCGAGCGACCAGTCGCAGCGAAAGGCGCACAAGCCCGACTTCGAGGCGCTCACCTCGCTGCCCGCCTTCGAGGGCCATCCAAACGGCGCGTTGATGGCGCTCGAATCGGGCTCGAAGGGCGACCGCCACTACGGCGTCGTCTGCCCGCTCGCGCCGGACGGGGCACTCTCGGGCGAGCGCCGGGAGATCGAGCTCGCGCCGCTGTACGAGGAGCTGAAAGGCCGGCTCCCGGAGCTGAACGTGGAGGGCGCTCCGGTCGCGGGCGAGCGCATCCTGCTGATGCAGCGCGGCAACGGCCCGGCCAGGGAGAGCGGCGTGATCGAGCTGTCGCTCGAGCTCGTGCTCGCAGCGATCACGCGCGGCGGTCCGCTTGACGGCTCGGCGCTCGTGCGCATCCGCCGCCACGACCTGGGTGCCGTCGACGGCGTGCCCCTCTGCTTCTCGGACGCCGCGCCGCTTCCCGACGGCCGCTTGGTCTACTCGGCTGTGGCCGAGGGAGAGGGCAAGGGCCACGACGGCGCCTTCGGCGCCGCGGTCGTCGGCATGATCGAGCCCGACGGCACGGTCAGCGCCAAGGAGCGGCTCGAGCCGGCGGCGAAGGTCGAGGGGGTCGAGGCCCGCGTGCGCGAAGACGGCGCGATCGAGTTGCTGCTCGTCGCCGACGCCGACGACCCCGATCAGGCGGCGCCGCTGCTTGCGGCGACGCTTCGACCGTGACGCGCGGCTACCCGCGCGCGGCCACCAGCGTCTGGTAGAGCGGCAGATAGCGCTCGCCGTCTGGCCCGACGGTCTATGCGCCTCGCCGGCGAGCTACGGCTCGGACTAGGACACCGCGAGCACGACGACCGCGGCGTCGTCCTCGAGCGGCTCCGATGACGCGCGCACGACCGCGTCCTGGATACTCCGGACCGTCGCCGCCGCGGTTCGGTCGCCTTTGCTTGCAACGGCGTCGGCTATCCCCTCGACGCCGAAGCGGCCGCCGTCCTCGGTACGACGGTCGCGGATCCCATCCGTGTACAAGACGACCCGCTCCCCCGGGCGCAACGGGCGCTCCTCACGCCGGAAGCTAGAACGGGTCGACCGGCCGAGAGCCGGATAGCGCCGGCCGTGGAGCTCTTCGAAGCTGCCGTCGGCCGCCCAGAGCAGCGGCGCCGGGTGGCCGCAGGAGATCCAGCCAAGCGTCCGGCTCGGAGCGTGCCAGCGGGCCACGACCGCGGTTGCCCAGAAGCGCCGTCCGCGGGTCTCCCGAATCACGCTGTTCATCGTGCTGACCGCCTCCTCGAGGTCGGCGCCCGTGCGTCGAGCGGCCAAAAAGGCGCCAAGGCCGATCGAGCCGAGCGCCGCCGTGGTCGGACCGTAACCCACGGTGTCAGCGATCGCGAGCCAGGCTCCATCCTCGTTCTCGACATAGTCGAACCAGTCGCCGCCGACCTCGTAGCTCGGAAGCAGGCTTCCCGAAAGCTCCCCGCGGGCGACTCTCGCGTAACGGGGCGGCAGGAGGTTCATCTGGATCTCGGCCGCCGGGCTCGTCGCCCGCCGCCGCCGCGCCGTCTCGAGGGCGTCCGTGTAGTTAGTGGCGAGCTCGAGGGCCGCCGTGCCTTGACGGGCGATCTCGGCCAGTGACTGGCGCGGGCGACGCGCCGCCAGCAGCACGCCGATGGCCCGGCCGCGGCACCACATCGGGTAGGGGTACGAGTCGGGCAGCATCGCCTCCAGGCTGGCGTAGAGCTCCGGCAAGGCGTCCGCGGCGATCTCGGGCCCCACGCTCAGCTGCCCCTCCAGGGCAGGCGGGAACTCGTCGGGGCCCGCGAGCCGCAGCAAGTGCGAGCCGTCGATGTCGATGACGTAGAGCGCGACCGGGACGCCGGCGATGCGCCGGGCCTCGGACACGAGCTGCTCCGAGACGAGGTAGGGCGGAACCTCGTTGAGGACCTCGGTGGCGTCGACGAGCACCGGTGCCTCCCGCCCGAGCTGGCCCGGCGGCCGAAGCTCGCCCGGCACGACGCCGTCCATGTCACTGGCGCCCGGTGGGGCGACGATGACCGAGCCCGACCCCGGATCGCCAGCCGGCGGATCGGTCGGCCGGCCTTTGCTGCGCGCGGTGAGCGCTGCTACCAAGTCATCGCGCGTCGCGAAGTGGCGGTAGACGGTCGACCGCGAAAGCCCGGCCGCGGCGGCAACCTGATGCATGGTCGGGGTGCCTGCGCGAGCGAGCGCGGTGCCGGCGGAAAGGATGCGCTCGCGGTTCTTGCGAGCGTCTTCGCGGTACTCCACGGTTCGCATCTTCGCCTGCCTGTTCTTCACCCTCCCGGGTCATATTACCCTCGTCCGTCCCATTTCGCGCCGTCCTGGCCGCAGGTTACGCCCGTGAGGCTAAGTGACACAGAGCGAGAGGTTTGCGGCTCCGCTATCGGGTAAGCACAGTCAGCGGCCTCGAGCCGCGGAAGCTGCCGGCAGCGCTCGTGCTCGGCACCGGCGCTCGACGCTCACCTTCCCTATCAGCTGCAAGCCGCCGTCTCACCCTGTGATGGCGACCAGACCAGGAGGTCACATGATCGACAAGCAGACATTGCTCTCGCTTCGCGGGCAGGAGCTGACAGACCGAAACGGCGACAAGATCGGCAAGGTCGCGGAGGTCTACCTCGATCAGGAGACCGACAAGCCCGAATGGGCGCTCGTGAAGCGCGGCATGTTCGGCTCCGGCTCGACGTTTGTCCCGCTCGCCGGCGCCACCGAAGAGGCGGGCCAGCTGCGGGTCGACTTCGACAAGGATCAGGTCAAGGACGCTCCGGGCTTCGACGCCGACAGGGAGCTGAGCCAGGACGACGAAGCGCAGCTCTACAGCCACTACGGAATCGACTACGGCGAGCAGCGCTCCGACTCCGGCCTGCCGGAGGGTGGCATGTCCGACAGCTCGCGCGGAGGCATGGGCGGCGACGTGTCGGGATCCGAGACCGACGACGCGATGACCCGCTCGGAGGAGGAGCTGCGCGTCGGCAGCACCCAGCGCGAGGCCGGGCGCGCGCGGCTGCGCAAGCACGTGGTCACCGAGCAGGTTCAGCAGACCGTGCCCGTGCAACGCGAGGAGGTGCGGATCGAGCGCGAGCCGATCACCGACGCCAACGTCGACCAGGCAGGCGACGGGCCGGCGATCTCCGAGGAGGAGCACGAGGTCACGCTCATGCAGGAGGAGGTCGTCACCGAGAAGCGTGCCGTGCCGAAGGAGCGCGTGCGACTCTCGAAGGACACCGTCACCGAGGACGTCGAGGTCTCCGAGGAGGT
>JACCXP010000050.1 GCA_013696905.1 Thermoleophilaceae bacterium | reverse complement strand
TCGGCCGCCTCGCGCAGCAGGCCGACCTCGGCCTCGAGGTAGCCATGCGCACCGAGCTCGCGCACGGACTGCTCGCCGCCGAGCGAGACGAGGCCGTCGAACTCCCGCGCCGCCGGCAGCGCCTCGCTGCGGCGCAGGTCGCGGTGCTCGATCCGGATCCCCGCGGCCTCGAACGCGCGCCCCGCGTGGCCGGTGAACGGGGACTCGAGGTGGTGCAGCACAGCGACCGTCGGGCACACAGGCCAAGCGTAGGCCTGGAGGGCCGGCCAACACGGGTGCTTACCCTTGGTGGACGGTGAAGCAGATCTTGTCGGGCGTCCACACCTGGAGCGTCTTCTCCGAGGAGAAGGGGTTTCACTTCAACGGCTACGCGGTCGAGACCTCGACCGGCACCGTGCTGGTCGACCCGCCGCTACCCGCCGAGGGCTGGGACGAGCTCGATGCGCTCGCGCCGTTCGCGGGCGTGTACGTGACCAACCGCAACCACTCGCGTGCCGCCGAGGCATTCGCGGAGCGCTACGGCGCGCCGCTGCGAATCCACGAGCGCGACGTCGAGCGAGCCGAGGCCACGGTCCAGGAGACCGTGCGCGGGGGGGAGACGATCGGCGGCGAGGTCGTGATCGTGCACGTGCCCGGCAAGTCCCCGGGCGAGGTGGCCGTCCACGTGCCCGGGCGCCGCGCCCTGATCGTGGGCGACCTCGTCATCGGCGTGCCGGCCGGGAGCCTCTCCACCTATCCCGACGACAAGATCGACGACCGTGAGGAGCTGATGCGCTCGGCCGCGAAGCTGCTCGAGCTCGACTTCGAGTCGCTGCTCGTGTGCGACGGCGCTCCCGCGATCACGGGCGGCAAGACGCTGCTGCGCGCGTTCGTCGAGCGCGAGCGCAGGCTCGTGAGCACACCCTCCCCCGACGCGCCGAAGCGGCCCCAGGCCGTGAAGCGGCTGCTCCGCCAGCGCCGGCGCCACGTGGAGCGTCCGAAGATCGTGCGTGCGTTGTGGGTCGCGGCTGCCTTCACCGTGGTCGCGGCGGGGCTCGCGATGCTGCTCCTGCCCGGGCCGGCGCTCGTGGTCATCCCGCTCGGCCTCGCGATGCTGGCGCTCGAGTTCACATGGGCCGAGCGGGCGCTCGAGCGCGTGCTGCGCGAGGCGGAGTCGGCCAGGGACAAGGCCGGCAACGCGAGCGGGACGCAGAAGGTCTTCGGCCTCGTAGCGGTCGCTCTGGGGCTCGCGGCGTTCGTGACCGCGGCCGTCGTCTGGGACATCCCGCTGCTGCCGGTCTAGCCGGCCGGCTACGCCGCTTCGGCCTCCAACGCCTTTCGCAGCAGGTCTCGCAGCGCGCGGTGGTCGTCCTCGTCGAGTGCGTCGAAGCACCGCGGCGCCTCGCGCAAGGGCGCCATTGCCCGCTCGCGCGCCGCGGCGCCGGCCTCGGTCACCGCCAGCTCCTTGACACGGCGATCGTGGGCTGCCGGGCGACGCTCCACGTAGCCACGCTCCTCCAGCCGGTCGACGATGCTCGTGATGTAGGAGGCGTCGCAGCGCATCGCGCCCGCCAATTCGCTCATCGGCCGTGGATCCGCCGGGTCGAGCCGCGTGAACGCCATCACGACGGGCATCGAGAGCCCGAGCTCGGCTGCCGTCGCCGACATGCGCTGCTTCTGCTCGAGGAACAGCCGGGTGATCAGCTCCCACGCCTCGTCGGCGGGGCTCAGCACGCGAGGATCGTCGTCGAGGCGAGGTTCGGCGTCGGACGCTGTGGCCATGGGCAGGGGAGATAATACTTGGCTGTGCCCGAAGTCACAAGTCAACAACGGTTGAGCGCGCCAAAAGTTGACGTAGCTCAAGCTTTATGCTTAGCTGCGGCTCATGGACGAACCGAACACCGGTCCCGCGATCGAGGTCGAGCAGCTCGTGCGCGAGTTCAAGAAGGGCCCGCGCGCCGTCGACGGCATCGACCTCTCGATCGCGCGGGGCGAGATCTACGGCTTCCTCGGCCCAAACGGCGCGGGCAAGTCGACGACTGTCCTGATGCTCGCCACGCTGCTGCCGCCGACGGCCGGCACCGCCCGCGTCGGTGGCTTCGACGTCGTGAGCGAGGGCGCGCAGGTGCGTGCGCGGATCGGCGCGGCGCTCCAGGAGGCGGCGCTCGACCCGATGCTCACCGGCCGCGAGCACGTGCACCTGCAGGCGGCGCTGCACGGGCTGCGCCGCGCCGAGCGCAGGCGCCGCGCGGACGAGCTGCTCGAGCGCGTAGGGCTGACCGAGGCCGCGGGCCGGAAGGTCGGCGGCTACTCCGGCGGGATGAAGCGCCGGCTTGACCTTGCGCTTGCGCTCGTGCACGGGCCGAGCATCCTCTTCCTCGACGAGCCGACGACCGGTCTCGACGTCCAGAGCCGCACCGCGCTGTGGGACGAGGTTCGCCGCCTCGCGACCGACGAGGGCGTGACCGTCTTCCTGACCACTCAGTACCTCGAGGAGGCCGATCAGCTCGCCGGGCGGATCGGGATCATCGACCACGGCCGGATCGTCGCCGAGGGGACACCTGCGGCGCTCAAGGCCGAGATGGGCGCCGCGACCGTCGAGGCGGTGCCCGCAGACCTTGCCCGGCGCACGGCCGTCGCCGACGTGCTCGAGCAGTTCGGCGAGCCGGTGGGAGCCTCCGACTCGCGTGTGGCGGTGCGCCTGCGCGAGGGCCCGCAGGGGCTCACCGACGTGGTCCGCGCGCTCGACGCGCAGGGGGTCGCGGTCGCGAGCCTGCAGCTCCAGATGCCCTCGCTCGACGACGTCTTCCTCGCGAAGACTGGTCGCTCGCTCGAGGGCTCGCGCGCCGAGGAGCCCGACCACGACGCCCAGCCCGAGCCCGCACCCGCGTGAGCTCGGCCCTCTCCACGCAGGTCGGGTTCCTGATTCGGCGGTCGATGCTGCGCACGCTGCGCCAGCCGGCGGCGGTGATCCCGTCGATCACCTTCCCCCTGATCCTGTTCGGGATCAACGCCGGCGGCCTCGCCGCGGCAGCGCAGATCCCGGGCTTCCCGGCCGACTCCTACCTCGACTTCATCTTCGCCTTTCCGTTCATCCAGGGCGCGCTCTTCGGCGCGACGATGGCGGGCGGAGACCTCGCGCGCGACATCGAGACCGGCTTCCTCAACCGCCTGTCGCTGACTCCGGTGAGCCGTGTCGCCCTGCTCGCCGGGCTGATGGGCGGCGTGGTCGGTCTCGCCCTGCTTCAGGGCCTCGTGTTCGTGACGGTCGGGGTGCTCGCCGGCGTCCAGTTCGCCGCGGGCGTCGGGGGCGTCGCCGTGATGCTCGTGCTGATGGCGCTGACGGCGCTCGGATTCGGCGGCCTCGGCGCGTGGCTCGCGGTGCGCACGGGCTCGGGCGAGGCCGTCCAGGGCGCCTTCCCACTGTTCTTCGTGGCGATCTTCCTGTCGTCGGTCAACCTCCCGCGCGAGCTGATCGCGGTCGACTGGTTTCGCGCCGTCGCGACCTGGAACCCGGTCTCCTACCTGATCGAGGGCATGCGCTCGCTCGTGATCACGGGCTGGGATCCCACCGCGCTCGCGCTCGCTTTCGCAGTGGCGGCGGCGCTCGTGGTGCTCGGACTGACCGCGGCCGCGGCCGGGATGCGCACGCGGCTGGGGCGCACGTGAGCCGCAGCTCCTTCTCCGCCGTCGCCCTCGCGGTCGCCTGGCGGGCGCTTCACAACGCCGTGACGAGGCCGGCGCTGATCCTTCCGTCGATCATCTTCCCGCTGTTCTTCCTCGTCGCATTCGCGGGCGGGCTCTCACGCGTCGGCGACGTGCCGGGGTTCGACTTCCCCGGCGGCTACACGGCGTTCGTGTTCGTCTGGATCGTGCTCCAGTCGTGCGCGTTCACGGGTGCGTTCATGGGCTTCAACATCGCTGCCGACTTCGAGTCGGGCTTCTCCCGACGGCTGCTGCTGGCGGCGGCCGACCGCCGCGGCATCCTCGCGGGGTATGTGATCACGGGCCTGGTCCGCTCGACCTTCACGGCGCTGCTGCTGTTCGTCGCGGCGCTCGTGTCCGGCATGCGCCTCGAGGGCTCGCTGCTCGACCTGCTCGGCCTGCTCGCGCTCGGCTGGCTCGCAAACGTCGTCGGCACGCTGTTCGCGCTCGGCGTCGCGCTGCGCATGCGCTCGGTCCAGGCAGGCCCGCTGCTGCAGACGCCGATCTTCCTGCTGATGTTTCTCGCCCCGGTCTGGGTGCCGCTCGACCTCTTGAGCGGCTTCGTCGGCGCGGTCGCGGGCTTCAACCCGATCACCTTCGCCGTCGAGGCGGGACGGAGCCTGATTGCCGGCAGCGCGACCGGCCTGCCGCTCGGCTACGGCCTGCTGGCGCTGATGGCGCTCGTCTTGACGGGCTGGGCGCTCACCGGCCTGCGCCGGGCCGAGGCGGCCGGGTGAGCCGGCGCACCGCGAGGTCGTCGCTCAGATCGCCGCGCTCTGCTCGGACGCGGGGGCTCGGGGGGCGGGCGCCGGTCGTGCGATCGCGACGAGGGTGCCCGCCAGCAGCGCGAACGCCGCGGTCGTGATCCACGCGACCTCGAACGAGAATCCACTCGCCAGCAGCCCGAAGGCCACCGGGCCGAGCGAGGCGCCCACGTAGACCCCGCCCTGGGTGATGCCGGTCGCGGCCGCCACCGCGCGGCGGTTGCGTGCGACGACGGCGAAGTTGAACAGCCCGGGCCAGCCCCAGCCCGCCGCAAAGGCGAGCATCGTCCCGATCACGAGCGTGACCGGCGTGCCCGCCGCGAGCAGCGCGAAGCCGCCCGCGCCGGCGACGAGCAGGATCGTGACCTGGCGGAAGCCGTCCCAGCCGTAGTGGTCAGCCAACCAGCCGGCCCCCACCCGCGCCGCGAGCGAGGCCGAGCTCCCGGCCGCGAGCAGCAGCCCGGCGGCGCCCTCGCCGAGGCCGCCCTCGACCGACGAGGCGGTGTGGAAGGTGCCGAGCGCGTTGCCGCTCATCGCTGCGAGCGCCCCGGCGGTGCCGAGGAAGACGAGCGTCCTGACCGAGAGCCCCTCGCCGGTCCCCGGGTCGACCCGGCGCTCAGGGGCCAGCGCCTGGCGCGGAACCGCGAGCGCTATGCAGAGCGCAGCGATGGCGGCGAGGCCGAAGGTGTAGCGCCAGCCGAGCGTGAGCGCGATCACGGGCACCGAGACGCCGCTGAGCGCGATCGACGCCGGTATCGCCGCCTGCTTGATCCCGAACACGAGCCCTTGGCGCTCGGCCTCGATGCGCCGCGCGAGGAACAGGTTGACGGCCGGCTGAGCCAGCCCGTTGCCGACGCCGCCGAGCACCATGCAGGCTGCAAGCGACGGCCACGAGCGGGCGAAGAGGGCGATCGAGGCGAGCGCGGTCGCGGCCATCAGCGCGCCCGCGCGCATCGCCTTGCGCCCGCCGAGGCGGTCGCCGAGGCGACCGAGTGGGGGGGAGCCGAGCGCCGCGACCGCGAAGAAGATCGAGATCGCCGCCCCGAGCGCCGCGACGTCGAAGCCGAGATCGCGGCGAACCTGCACCGCCACGGCGCCGAGCAGAAAGGCCGGCAGGGCGCCCACGGTGGTCACCGCCAGCCCGATTGCGACGGTGCGTCTCAGTCCCCCGTCGCTCACCGCCCGAGGCGAGTACGAGCGAGGATCGCGAGCTGTCGGGCCCCTATGACCGCGATGTCCGCGAGCGCCGCGTACAGGTGCCCGAGCGGTCCGGTCACGAGCCAGGCCGCGCCGCGCTCCGCGGGTCCGCGCCTCGAGAACACGCGCTGATCGCCGGGGCGACTCACGCGACTGACGGTATCGTGGCGGCTTCGATGGCCTCCACCGTGCAGACGAGCAAGACCGATCTCGGCGAGTCGCGCGTCCGCGTCGACGTCAAGGTCGCGTCCGACGCGCTTGAGCGCGAGGTCGCCTCGGCGGCCGGCAAGCTCGGGCGCGACCTGCGCATACCGGGCTTTCGCAAGGGCAAGGTGCCGGCGCAGGTGGTGCTGCGCCGCATGGGCCGCGACGCAGTCGTCGATGAGGCCGTGCGCAACGCCTTCCCGACCTGGTACGAGCAGGCGATGAGCGAGGCGGGGATCGTCGCCGTCGGCGATCCGCACGTGGACCTGAGCGAGCTGCCCGAAAAGGGGGCGCCGCTGTCGTTCACGGTCGAGGTCGCGGTGCGCCCCGAGGCCAAGCTCGGCGAGTACAGGGGGCTCGAGGTCGGGCGCCGCGAGCCCGAGGTCGCGCCGGAGCGCCTCGAGTCGGAGCTCGAGCGCCTACGCGAGTCGCTCGCCTCGCTCGAGACGGTCGAGCGGCCGGCGGCCCTCGGCGACTTCGCGGTCGTGGACTTCACGGGCATGGTCGACGGCGAGCCCTTCGAGGGCGGTGAGGCGCGCGGCTTCCTGCTGGAGCTCGGGTCGAACCGCCTTGTCGAGGGCTTCGAGGAGCAGCTCGTGGGCGCGGTTGCGGGTGACGACCGCGACGTGGCCGTGACCTTTCCCGAGGACTACCCGGTGGAGGCGCTCGGCGGGCAGGACGCCGTCTTTCATACACAGGTCAAGGAGGTCAAGGAGAAGCGCCTGCCCGAGCTCGACGACGACTTCGCCGCCGAAGCCGGCGGCTTCGACTCGGTCGACGAGCTGCGGAAGGAGATCGAGACTCGCCTGCGCGCGGCCGACGAGCAGGCCGTCGAGGCCGAGTACCGCGAGACGGTCGTCGACGCGGTCGTCCAGGGCGCGCAGATCGACGTGCCGCACGACCTCGCGCACGCCAAGTCGCACGAGATGTGGGAGCACACTGCGCGGCGCCTGCGCCGCCAGGGAATCGAGCCCGAGCGCTATCTCGAGATCGCGGGCAAGTCGGAGCACGACCTGATCGACGAGGCACAGCCCGAGGCCGAGCGGGCACTCAAGCGGGAGGCCGCGCTCGCGGCGGTGATCGCGGCCGAGGGGCTCGAGGTGTCAGACGACGAGGTGCTGGACGCGCTGCGCGAGGCCGGCCAGCAGCCCGGACAGGCCCCGCTGACCGACAAGGACGTGCGCAAGGCACTCGAGCGCGCGCGCTCGCAGGGGCGCGACGAGCTGATCCGCGAGGACATCGCGATGCGCAAGGCGGTCGATCTCCTCGTCGAGCACGCCACGCCGATCTCGAAGGAGCAGGCCGAGGCTCGCGGCAAGCTCTGGACGCCCGACCGCGAGGCTGAGCAGCCCGCGGCGCAGCTCTGGACACCGGGCTCCTGAGCGCGTGAGCGAAAGGGGGCCATTGCTAGACTTCCGCCTCCGCGGCGTCGGCGTGTTCGGGCGCTTCTGAAGGATTCGAACCGAGCAAGCGAAACAAAGCGAGAGCCATGAGCCCCCTTGTCCCGATGGTGGTAGAGCAGACGTCGCGCGGCGAGCGCGCGTTCGACATCTACTCCCGCCTCCTCAACGAGCGGATCGTCTTCCTCGGCACGCCGGTCACCGACGACATCGCCAACCTGATCGTCGCCCAGCTGCTGCACCTCGAGTCGGAGGACCCCGACAAGGACATCTCGCTGTATGTCAACTCGCCGGGCGGCTCGGTCTACGCGGGCCTCGCGATCTACGACACGATGCAGTTCATCAAGCCCGACGTGCAGACGATCTGCGTCGGCATCGCCATGTCGATGGGCGCGCTGCTGCTCGGCGGCGGAGCGGCGGGCAAGC
>JACCXP010000034.1 GCA_013696905.1 Thermoleophilaceae bacterium | reverse complement strand
CCCTCGGCACCGAGCACCCGTAGGTCGGCGGCCGCGACCGCGGCGAGCAGCGCCTCCTTGCCGGCGAAGTGGCGGTAGGGCACCGAACGCGACACCCCCGCGCGGCCCCCCGACCTCACGCAGGGTGACCGCGCCAAGGCCGTCGCCGCTCGAGCAGCTCGCCGGCCACCCGGACCAGCGCGTCCCGGGTCGGCTCGGCGGGGGCGGTCGTTGCGGCGGAGGGCATGAGCGTTTGCGGACGCTACCGGGCGGGCCGGCACTGCGGCGCGCCCCGCCCGCGTCGACATCGTCACGGCCGACCTCGCCTCGCTGGCCTCGGTCCGCGAGGCGGCGAAGCGGATCGCGACCGAGCACGCTCCGGTGGATGCGCTCGTGCTGAACGCAGGCACCCAGGTCCTGTCGGCCGACCGGACGACGCAGGACGGCTTCGAGCTGACATTCGGCGTCAACCACCTGGCGCACTTCCTGCTCACGACGCTGCTCATCGACGCCGGGGCGCTGGTCGACGGTGCGCGCGTGGTCTCGCTGGGCAGCGGGACGCACCATTCCTCGCGGCGGCGCACCCTCGGCTTCCCCGCGGCGCGGTGGCGCGACCCCCGGGCTCTCGCGGCGCCGCACGCGGGCTCTGGGCGGGTCGCGTACGCGACGTCGAAGCTTGCCGTCATCCTGTCCGCCTTCGAGCTCGCCCGGAGCGAGCCGTCCCTGCGGTCGAATGCGTTCGACCCCGGCCTGGTGCCGGCGACGGCCTCGCGCGCGCCTAGCCGCCCGTCGCGCAGCGCGTGTACGACCGCCTAGCCCCGCTCATCGTCCGCGTGGCGAGCCGGCTAGCCGCGACGCCCGAGGCCTCGGGCGCGCAGCTCGCGGCGCTTGCCACCGGGACCGCGCATGCCGGCCTCACCGGCGCGTACGTCGAGCGCGGCCGCGTGCGCGACTCCTCGCCGCTGTCGACCGACGAGGCCACGGCACGCGAGCTGTGGGCCGTCAGCGAGACGCTCGTCGCCCCGTGGGCGGCGCCAGTCTCCGTAATACCGCCGACCTAGGGTCTCCGCACTCGACGAGGGGAGATCGCGATGCCCGGCTTGACGGACAAGCAGGAACAGCTCTGCGCGGAGTCGCGCTGGGACTTCTCGGACCTCCGGGCCGTGTACATCAACTGCACGCTCAAGCGCTCACCGGGGCAGTCCCACACGCAGGGCCTCGCCGACCGCTCGATCGCGATCATGGAGCGAAACGGCGTCTCGGTCGAGGTCGTGCGCGCCGTCGATCACACGCTCGCGCCGGGCGTCCAGCCCGACATGACCGAGCACGGCTTCGAGCGCGACGACTGGCCGCAGATCTTCGAGCGCGTGATGGCGGCGGACATCCTCGTCCTCACCTCGCCGATCTGGCTGGGTGAGAAGTCGTCGGTCTGCACGCAGGTGATCGAGCGTCTCTACGGCAACAGCCACCTGCTCAACGAGCACGGCCAGTACGCCTACTACGGCCGCGTCGGCGGCTGTCTGATCACGGGCAACGAGGATGGGGCCAAGCACTGCGCAATGAACATCCTCTACTCGCTCCAGCACCTCGGCTTCGTGATCCCGCCGCAGGCCGACGCGGGCTGGATGGGCGAGGCGGGACCGGGCCCGAGCTACCTCGATCCAGGCTCAGGCGGACCGGAGAACGACTTCACCAACCGCAACACGACGTTCCTGACCTGGAACGTGCTCCACATCGCCCGCATGCTCAAGGACGCGGGCGGCATCCCCGCGCACGGCAACCAGCGCTCGGAGTGGGAAGCCGGGTGCCGCTCCGACTACGAGAATCCGGAGCACCGCTGAGGCGGCGTCACACGCCCCGGGGCGCCGAGTCCTCGAGGGCGATCCGCATCAGGTCGCGGATGGACAGCATGCCGACCACGCGGGTGCCCTCGACGACCGGAAGGTGTCGAAAGCCGCCGTGGATCATCAGCGTGGCGGCGTGGGTCGTCGACTCGTCGGGCTCGATCGTCTCGGGCCCTGCGGTCATCCAGTCGACCACGACCGCGTCGTCGCGGATGCCCCGCGCGACCGCCCGCAGGACGTCGCGCTCGGTGAGGATGCCCGCGAGCCGCTCGCCCTCGAGCACAAGCGCCGCGCCGACGTTCTTCGCGCACATCCGCTCGGCCACCTCGGCAAGCGGCAGCTCGGCCTCGACCGTCAGCAGCTCGCGCGACATGTGGTTGCGTGCGACCGGCATGGCGGCACTCTAAAGGGGCGAGGGGTGAGGGGTGAGGGCGGGGATCGCTAGGGGCGATGATGGAGCGATGAGCGCAACCGAGGAAAGCGAGCCCCGAGCCGGCGGGGTCTCCACGCTCGAGCTCTTCTTCGATCTGGTCTTCGTCTTCACGCTCACACAGCTCACCAGCGTCCTCGCCGACGAGCCCAGCTGGAAGGGCCTGCTCCAGGTGTCCGTGATGCTCGGCGTGATCTTCTGGATGTACGGGGGCTACGCATGGCTGACGAACTCGGTCGTCGTCGACCGGCTGACGAGGCGACTGACCCTGCTCGGCGGGATGGCCGGCTTCCTCGTAGTCGCGCTCGCCGTGCCGGGGGCTTTCGAGGGCAGTGGCACCGCCTTCGGGCTCGCCTATCTCGCGGTCGTCCTCGTCCACCTGGGGATGTTTGCCGTGTCATCGCGACTCACGGTTAAGCAGGCGATACTTGGCCTCGCGCCCTTCAACCTGTCGAGTGCGCTGCTCGTGCTGGTCGGCGGGATCCTCGGCGGGACCGCACAGTACGTGCTCTGGACAGCGGCTTTCGCGCTTGCATGGCTGTCGCCGAAGCTGATCGATTCCTCGGGCTTCGTGATCGAGCCCGGCCACTTCGTCGAGCGCCACGGCCTCGTCGTCATCGTCGCGATCGGAGAGTCGATCATCGCTGTCGGGATCGGCGCCGCCGGGCTGCCCGTCGACGCGGGGCTCGTGGCGGCGGCGGTGCTCGGCCTCGCGCTCAGCGCATGCCTGTGGTGGTCCTACTTCGGCTCAGACGAGGGCGTGGCCGAGGAGCGGATGGAGGCGGCGCCGATGGCCGCGCGGCCTCGCCTGGCGATCCACGCCTTCGGCTACTGGCACCTGGTGATCCTGCTCGGCATCATCGCCGTCGCGAGCGCGCTCAAGGAGACGACCGCGCATCCGTTCGAGGCGTTGGAGTTGGCGAACGCGTTGACGCTCGGCGGGGGAGTCGCGATCCTGCTGGTCGGGGAGGCGCTCTTTCGAGGAACGCTGTCGATGGACGCGGTGCGCAGCCGCAGCGTGGCCGCGTTTCTTGCGCTGGCCACGATCCCGGTTGGTCTTGAGCTTTCCGCCGTGGTGCAGCTCACGGTCGTGGTGATGTTGCTGGTCGGGATGCTGCTGTGCGAGCAGGTTCGCTCCGCGGCTGAGCCGCCCACGCACGTTGTGAAGGGTTGAGGCGACCCAGGGCTAATTACGTGACGGGCAGGAACGTGAACTGCTGGGTGCCGAGCTCGAAGGTCTTGCCGGGGACGAGCCTGTTACGTTCTTCGCCCCGCGGGGGCGGCCGGGTGCCCTGCCACGGGGTCTTGAACGACAACGGGCCCACCGAAAGGCAATGGCATGCGACTGACCCTCACCG
>JACCXP010000024.1 GCA_013696905.1 Thermoleophilaceae bacterium | reverse complement strand
CTGAAGATGGACTTCCTCGGGCTGCGCAACCTCGACGTGATCGAGTCGGCGCTCGACATCATCGAGCGCTCGCTGGGCGAGCGGCCCGACATGGCGACGCTCCCGCTCGACGACCAGAAGACCTACGCGATGCTCGCGCGCGGCGAGTCGATCGGGGTCTTCCAGTTCGAGTCGGACGGGATGCGCGAGGCGCTGCGCAAGGTGCGCCCGACCGAGTTCGAGGACCTCGTCGCGCTCGTCGCGCTCTACCGGCCGGGCGCGATGCGCCACATCGACACCTACGCGCGCAACAAGCGCGCCCCGGACTCTGTCACCTACGTCGACGCTCGCCTGCGCCCGATCACGGAGGCCACCTACTCGGTGATCCTCTACCAGGAGCAGTCGATGCAGATCGCCAAGGAGATCGCCGGCTTCTCGGGCCCGGAGGCGGACGACCTGCGCAAGGCGATCGGCAAGAAGGATCGAGCGCGCATGGCTTCGATGCGCGAGCGCTTCTTCGAGGGCGCGCGCGGCACGGGCACCTCCGAGCGAGCGACCGCGGACCTGTGGGCAGTTAACGAGGCCGCCGCTGACTACTCGTTCAACAAGGCGCACGCCGCCTGCTACGCGCTGATCTCCTACCGCACGGCGTGGCTGAGGGCGAACTACCCGGCCGAGTACATGGCGGCGCTGATCTCCTCGGTAATGCAGACCAAGGACAAGGTGCCCTTCTTCGTCTCGCGCTGCGAGGAGATGGGGATCGAGGTGCTGCCCCCCGACGTCAACGAGTCGGCGCACGACTTCGTCGTCGTCGAGGCCAAGATCCGCTTCGGGCTCGATGCGGTCAAGAACGTCGGCGCGGCCGCCGTCGACGCCGTGATCGCGGCTCGCGAGGAGGGCGGCCCGTTCAGCTCGATCTGGGACTTCTGCGAGCGCGTCGACCTGCGCTGCCTCAACAAGAAGGCGATCGAGTCGCTAGTGCGCTGCGGCGCGCTCGACGGCACCGGCGCGAGCCGTGCCGGCATGCTGTCGGTGCTCGAGCAGGCCCAGGGTTCGGGCGCGAAGCTTCAGCAGGACGCGCAGCTCGGCCAGGGATCCATCTTCGACCTCGAGCCGCCCGCGCCCGGCGGCGCGCTCGGGGGACTGCCGGCGGCCTTTCGCCAGGAGCTGCCCGTGCCCGCGCTCGTGGACTCGCGCTCGGCGCTCGGCGCGATGGAGAAGGAGACGCTCGGGCTGTTCCTGTCGAGCCATCCGCTCAAGGAGGTCCGTGCGGCGCTCAAGGCCCGCGTCGACTGCTCGCTCGGCGACGTCGGCGCCCGCAGGGACGGCGACTGGGTCACGGTCGGGGGCATGGTGTCAGAGCTCAAGCGCATCCGCACCCGCAAGGGCGAGCCGATGCTGTTCGCCACGCTCGACGACCTCGACGGGCAGGTCGAGATCCTCGTCTTCAACTCGGCCTACGCGGCCAACTCAGAGCGGATCGACCTCGACAGCGTGCTGCTCGTGCGCGGGCGTGTCGACCACAAGGAGCAGGGCGAGACCAAGGTCGTGGTGCAGGAGGTGGAGCCGTTTGCGCCGTCGCCCGAGGAGGTCGAGCGGGCGCAGGTCGAGGCCGGCGCCGTCGCAAGCACGCCCATGCCCCGGATCACGCTCGAGGTCGCCGCGCACGTGCCGGAATCCTTCCTCGATGAGCTGAAGGACGTCGTCCGCCACTTCCCGGGCGACCACGAGCTGATGCTGCTCGTCGGCGAGCGCTCGCTGCTGCTCGGGGAGGAGTTCCGCATCTCGGCCTCGAGCGCGTGCCGCGCCGACCTCGCCGCGGTCTCGAGCGCGGCGACCCGCGCGCCCGATGCGATTGCCTGACGCCGTTGAGTGATCACTCTTTCGACGCCGTCGTCCTCGGCGCCGGCCCCGCGGGCGAGGTCTGCGCCGGCAGGCTGGCAGCCGCCGGGCTCGAGGTGGCGATTGTCGAAGGCCACCTGATCGGTGGCGAGTGCTCCTACTACGCCTGCATGCCCTCGAAGGCCCTGCTGCGCCCGGCGCAGGCGCTCGCGGAGGTGCGGCGTGTCCCCGGTGCCAGGGAGGCGGTCACGGGCGAGCTCGATGCATCGGCCGTGCTCGAGCGCCGCGACGAAGTGATTCACGATCTGGACGACGGCGGCCAGGCCGATTGGCTCGAGGACGCGGGCGTGGCCCTGTTTCGAGGGCACGGTCGCCTCGACGGCGAGCGCCGCGTGCAAGTCTCAGCCGACCTGCTCACTGCACGTCGGGCAGTCGTCGTCGCTGTCGGGAGCGGCGCCGCGCTGCCGCCGATACCCGGGCTCGCCGAGGCAGAGCCGTGGACGAACCGCGAGGCCACCACGGCCAAGGTCGTCCCGGGACGCCTGATCGTGCTCGGTGGCGGCGTCGTCGGCGTCGAGATGGCCCAGGCGTGGGCGTCGCTCGGTGCCGCGGTGACCGTGGTCGAGGCGCTGCCGCGGGTGCTGTCAAGGGAGGAGCCGTTCGTGAGCGACCAGGTCACCGCGGCGCTTGAGGCGATCGGCGTCGACGTCCGGACCGGCGCGCGTGCAAGCGCCGTCCGCCGGCACGGCGAGGTCACGCTCGAGCTCGAAGGCGGCGATGCGATCGGCGCCGACGAGCTGCTGGTGGCCGCAGGCCGCCGGCCGCACAGCGGCGACATCGGACTCGACTCCGTCGGCCTGCCCGCAGGCGTCGAGATCGAGGTCGACGACGAGCTGCGCGTGCCGGGCCTGCCGTGGCTCTACGCGGTCGGCGACGTCAACGGCCGCTCGCTGCTCACCCACATGGGCAAGCATCAGGCGCGGCTCGCGGCCGATCGCATCGCCGGCAAGCAGGCGCCGGCGGCGCCCGGTAGCCACGGCGGGCCACCGCGCGTGGTGTTCACAGACCCCCAGGTCGCCGCCGTCGGCCACACGCTCGCCTCGGCGCAGGAGGCCGGACTACGGGTGCGTGCCGTCGATCATCCGACTTCGCAGACCGCCGGCGGCAGCTTCTACGGGCGAGACGCCGCGGGCACCGCCCGGATCGTCGTCGACGAGGACCGGCGCCTGATCGTGGGCGCCACCTTTACCGGCCCAGACGTCGCCGACTTCCTGCACGCCGCGACGATCGCTGTCGTCGGCGAGGTCCCTCTGGATCGACTCTGGCACGCCGTGCCCGCGTTCCCCACCCGCTCCGAGGTGTGGCTCAAGCTAATGGAGGCCTACGGGCTGTGATGCCCGTCTACGACTACCTCTGCAAGCGCTGCGACCACCGCTTCAGCGAGCTCGTGCGAAGCGACGAGGACCAGCCGACCTGCCCTGCGTGCGGGCGTCGCGAGCACGAGCGGCTCCTATCGAGGCTCGCGCCCGCCCCGCGCCCGTCCGCGAACTTCACCCCAGCCCAAACGCGCCGCGACGGCGGCCACGAGCACAGGCACTGATCGCGCTCGCCCGGCTTCGCGGTCAGGCGAGGATCTTGTCGGCGACCTCGGTCAAGTCGCCTCCGATCACGTCGGGCGGCGGGCTGATCGGGCTGAGGACCATCCCCGGGCGCGCCACGAAGGCTGCCCGGCAGCCCGCCGCCAGCGCACCCGCCACGTCCCATGCGTGGGCCGCCACGAGATGGACGTCCCCGATGTCGGTCGAGAAACGCTCGGCGACCAAGTGATAGGGCTCGGGGGCGGGCTTCAGCCGCCTGACTTCGTCCACCGAAAGGATCCTGCTCGAAGCAGTCGGCGAGCCCTGAGCTCTCGAGCTGCTGACGAGCGACGTCCCCAACTGAGTTAGTGAGCGCTGCGAGCCGCAGGTCGGCGTCGCGCAGCCGCACGAGCGCCTCACACACCTCGGGGTGGGGCGGAAGCTTGCTCATGGCGCCGACGATCTCACTCGCTTCCGCCTCGCTGAGATCGGTCCCCGTGCGCTCGGCGAGCGTCTCGAGCTACGCGTGCTGGGCGCTCGTGAAGTCGACGTAGTTGCCCGTGATGACCCCCACGAACGCGACCTGCAGCATCTGCGCGAACCACAGCGGCCGCAGCGATGCATCGCCGAAGGCCCGCTCGAACAAGGGGTCTAGTGCTGCCAGGTCGAGCAGCGTCTCGTTGACGTCGAAGGCGATCACTCGGGACATGTGGCTCCTCTAGGACTCACCGCGGGCGGGGTAGTCGTTGTCGGTCACGAAATCGATTCCGTCGCGGATCTCGTCGAACTTCGGCCGCCCGAACGGCATCGAGTTGATGCCCCCGTAGAAGACCGTGCCGCCGGGCGTGATCAGGAACAGCCCGGGCTCGCCGAACTCCGCCGGCTCGCCCTGCTTGATGCCCTTCGAGACGAACAGGCCCCACTCGCGCATCGCGTCTGGCGACAGGCCGAAGCCCAGCGTGATGTTGTCGAGCTTCCATTTGTCCCGCGAGCGCTCGGCGCGCTCGCGCGGGTCGCCGCTGACCGCGATCGCCTCCACGCCCCGCGAGCTGAAGTCGTCGAGCTTGCGGTTGAGCTCGGAGATGTAGCTTGTGCACACCGGGCAGTGCAGCCCGCGGTAGAAGACAATCATCGTGAAGCGGTCCGGCTTGCGATCGGAGAGCCTCCAGCGGCCTCCGTCGAGCGTCTCGACGTGAAGCTCCGGCGCCTGGGCCTGCGGCTTGGGCGGGCTCATCGCTCCTCCTCTTGATCTGGTTGGATGCCGAGGGCCATTCGCACGCCCGGTCGGCCGAGGACGCCATTCTCCCTGGGGCCGGCCGTACGCGGATTACGAGTTTCGAACGTCGTGGCGCTTGCGCGACGGTACGTAGGTGCTGACCCAAGCCATGAGCCTCATCGACTGCGCGCCGCCCGCGACGATCCAGGGCTGCCGTTCGCCGTCGCTTCGCGATCCGAGCGGTGCCTGAGCGACATGGCCTCGCCCCGCCTGCGCCTGGCCGTGCTGCTCGTGGTGCTGATCGCCGCGGCTGTAGCAGGCGCCGTCGCGGGTGCACCCGGCCCGGAACGCATCAGAGAGGCCGTGCAGGCGGGCGGTCCCGCGGCGCCGATCGCCTTTGTCGCCCTCTACGTCCTCGTCGTCGCCCTGATGGTCCCGGCGACGCCGGTCACGCTAGCCGGCGGCGCCCTCTTCGGCACCGCTCTCGGGTTCGCGCTCAGCCTGACGGGCGCGACCCTCGGCGCCACGCTCGCCTTTCTGCTGGGACGCAGGCTCGGTCGCGAGCAGGTGGAGCGGATCGCGGGCCCTCGAGTGCGCGAGCTCGACGCCAGGCTCGCGCGGCGTGGCTTCGTTGCGGTGCTGGTCGTGCGGCTCGTGCCGGTCTTTCCGTACGGCCTCGTCTCCTACAGCGCCGGCCTCACGCGCGTTCGCGCCTGGGCCTACGTGCCGGCGACCTTGCTCGGCACCATTCCCGCCGCGCTCGCCTGGTCGGCCGTCGGCGGCGAGAGCGCGCGACCCGGCTCGCCGGCGTTCCTCGCCGCCCTGGCCGGGCTCGCGGCGCTGCTCGGCGGGGGCGCCCTGCTGGCCAGGCGCCTGCGCTCGCGTTGATGCCGTCCGGTACCGCTTGTCGCTTGGCGCCAAGCGCGGCTGGCGTGCTACCTCTGTCGCACCGCCGTAATCCCAATCGTCTAGCGTCGCGGCGGCGGAGCCGGCGTCAGCCGTTGCGTGGGACCGAAATGGGCTTCGCCGGCCAGCCTGCACGCCTCCGACCGAAAGAAGCGAAATGACCGTCGAAGCCCCCGCTCACGCCGTGCCGACTGAAGAGATCGCGTCGCGTGCCGCCGAAGTCGACCGCGACGGCCGATTTCCGGCTGAGAGCGTGGAGGCGCTTCGCCGCGACGGCTTGCTGGGGCTCGGCGTCGGTCCTGACCACGGGGGCCCGGGGGGCACGCCGGTCGAGGTCGTGCGGGCCATTGAGCAAGTCGCGGGCGCCTGCGCGTCGACGGGGATGGTCTACGTCATGCACCTGGTCGCGACCCAGACCATGCTCGCCGGCACGGACGGCGGAGTGTTGGCTGAGACGGCGGGCCGAATCGCGGCAGGCGAGCATCTGACGACGCTTGCCTACTCCGAGAAGGGCTCGCGCAGCCACTTCTGGGCCCAGGTCTCGCGGGCCGAGCGCGACGGCGAAGGCGTGCGCTTCGACGCCGACAAGTCGTGGGTCACCTCCGCGGGCCACGTCGACTCGTACCTGACCGCCGTCGGGGCGCCGGGGGCGGATGATCCGACGACCACCGAGCTCTACCTGGTCGACGCCGACGCTCCCGGGATCTCGATCACCGGATCCTACGACGGCGTGGGCATGCGCGGCAACGCCTCGGTCCCGATGAGCTTTCGCTCGGTGCGGGTCGCTTCCGAGCGTCGCATCGGCGAGCCTGCATCGGGCTTCGGGCTGATGATGGCCGCGACGCTGCCCTGGTTCGTGCTCGGGTCGGCGGCTTGCTCGGTCGGGATCGCCGGTGCGGCACTCGATGCTGTCGCTGCGCACGCGTCGAAAGCGCGCTTCGAGCATCTCGACGGCACCAGCCTCGCCGACCTGCCGACAGTCCGCGCCCGGCTCGCCGACGCCAAGGTTCGTCATATGCAGGCGCGTGCGCTGCTCTACGAGGTCGCGGGCCAGGTGGGAGCCGGCGCCCCCGAAGCTCAGCTCGGGGTGCTTGCGCTCAAGGCGGCGGCGGCCGAGATGGCGATCGAGGTCACCGACCGGGCGATGCGCGTCGGCGGTGGGGCGGCGTACTCGAGGCACCTGCCGCTCGAGCGGCTGTTCCGCGACGCTCGCGCCGCATCGGTGATGGCGCCGACCACGGACCTGCTCTACGACTTCATCGGCAAGGCCATCACCGGGCAGGAGCTCTTTTGATGGGCGCGTACCGGCTGGGCGCGGTCGTCTATCACCCCAAGGTCGTGACGATCTGGGAGGCCTTCGGCACGTGGTTCGCCGAGCAGGGCTTTCCGATCGAGTTCGCTCCCTTCGACGCCTACGAGGACCAGGTCGATGCGCTCCTCGAGGGCCGGGTCGACGTCGCCTGGAACACCAACCTGGCCTACGTGCAGACGCGCCTGCGAACCGATGGGGCCTGCCACGCGATCGCGATGCGCGACACCGATCGCAACTGGACGAGCAAGGTCGTCGTCGCCGACGCGAGCCCGACTGGGTCGCTCGATGACCTGCGCGGCAAGCGGCTTGGCTTTGGCGATCGAGACTCGCCCCAGGCGCACATCCTCCCCGTTCACGCGATGCGCGCGGAGGGCTTCGACCCGGCGACCGCGGCGGTCAGCTCGCGGCTCGACCGCGACGTCGGCAAGCACGGCGACACGGGTGGAGCCGAGTTGGCCCAGCTCGAGCGCCTGCGCAGCGAGGAGCTTGACGCCTGCGTGGTGTCCAGCGTGACGCTCGACGCTCTCGCCGGCTCCGGGGACGCCGGCGGCCTGCGCGAAGTGTGGACCTCGCCGCCGTTTCACCACTGCAACTTCACCGTGCTCGACGAGTCGAGCGTCGACCACGAGCGGTTCCGAGGGCTGCTGCTCTCGATGGACGCCTCCGACCAGCAACTGTGTGACGCGATGGAGCTCGAGTACGTCAACCGCTGGGTCGAGGCGGACGAGTCCGGCTACGGCGATCTGATCGAGGCCGTCCGGCGCGGCCCTGTGGTCGTCGGCTAGACCCCCGCGGGCGGCCGAGAGCGGGCGAAGGGCGCCCCGGGTCTAGAACGGCCAGGCGCGCCGCATGCGGGCGTCGAGGCCCCACACGCGACCGGCAGGGACCAGCGCGAGGATCGCCAGCGGCACGATCTCATGCGGTTGCTCGAACGCCCAGCGGTTGCTCGAGAAGTAGAGCAGCCAGAGGAAGAGCTGCAGTCCGAGGCCGGCGAGCGCCGCACCGCGGGTGGCAAGGC
>JACCXP010000002.1 GCA_013696905.1 Thermoleophilaceae bacterium | reverse complement strand
ACCAGTAATGGGCTTAGCAGACCGGTACTAATGCTTCGAGGGCTTGACGGATTTCTTCGATGCCCGGAAACGGGCGGCCAGCTGTGCAGTTTTGAGGGTCCGGCTTCAGACGCTGGTCCCGCTTGATTTCGGTGGCCATAGCGAGAGGGAAACACCTCTTCCCATTCCGAACAGAGCAGTTAAGCCTCTCCGCGCCGATGGTACTTGACCTGAAAGGGTCTGGGAGAGTAGGTCGCCGCCGATTGACTTCCGCAGGGGGACGCGCCGCAGGCGCGCTCCCGTGTTTCCGTAAGACCCTCCAAAGCTCTGGCGTCAATGTCGGCCACCTCACTGATCCTGCTGATAATCGTCGCGGTCGTCGTCGCACTCGTGATCACCGGGCTCGTGGCGAGCCGCCGGCGTGTCGACGTCGAGGCGACCGATTACGCCCGGCACGTGGCGGAGGCCGACGGCGCGCTCGAACGCGCCCGCGCCACCGACCGAGGATGGGATCGCGCCGCGCTCGAGGGTGCCGCGCGTGACGCGCTCGGGGCGCGTCGCCCGGGCGTCGACTACGACGACCTCCACCTCGTGCTCGTCGAAGATCGCCCTGGGGTCGACGAGGACCGAGTGCACTTCGTCGCAACCGACGACGCCAGCGAGGACGTGCGCGTCGTCCTGGCCCGCAGCGGCGGACAGTGGGTCGTCGAACGAGTGGACTGACCAGGCTAAAGCCAGGATCCGTCGATCGACGGTGGATGCCTCGGGGTCGAGCGCCGAGCCAGGCGCGGCACCACCGTGACGGTGCGCCGGGAATCCCTCCGGAAGCCGGGAATCGTGGGTGGCGACGGCAATTCGGCCGCGAGGCACCGCCGTAATCGGCGGATTCAGGCTAAGCCGCGCTGCCGGCTCCGCCGGGCGCGCGGGGCGAAGCGAGCTGAGAGGCCGCGCGTAGCGTGCGGCGCCTGCGGGCGGTCTGACCGCGACGCCGAGTCGCTGCAGGCCGGGGCGCAAACGGAAGCACCACGCCGGGTCGCGAATGGCTCGCATGGCGCCGCCGCCCCGCTGCGGTAGCGGGTGGCACGAGCGCGAGCGGCCGTAAGGCACTCGACTCCGACGGGAGGCCTTGTGACGCCCGTTCGAAGAGACCCACGCGCAGGGGTGACGCATCGACTGCACTCGTCGGGGCGCCGGCCGCCTCGGCCGTCACGAGCGTCAGCTTGGGGGGGACGTCAGCGCCCCCTGGTGCGCGAGCGCCGTACTCGCCGAGCGTCGCGAACTCGAGCGCCCGTTCGAGCGCTCGAACGAGGCGCGGTGGGGGCAACTGTGGCGGGCTTGGGAACACTCGTTCGCAGAGTACGGAGTCCGTCAGACGGAACCGGCCCGGTATGCTTCGCGCCACGTGCTGCGCACCGCCCTGCTCGCGCTGCGATGATCCACATGCGCATCGTCGCGCCGGCGGCTCGTGCCGAGGCCGTGGTCCGTGTGCTGATGGAGTCGCCGGCCGTCCTGAACGTGGTGCATCTCCACGAGGCCGCCGAGAAGCCGCGCGGCGATCTGATCCTGTGCGACGTCGCCCGCGAGGAGGCGAGCATCGTCATCGACGATCTGCGCACGCTAGGGATCCCGCGCGACGGCTCGATCGCCGTCGAGGCGATCGACACGGTGCTCTCCGAGAGCGCCGAGCGAGCCGAGCAGGCCGCACGCGGGCTGCCGTCCGATGCTGTGATCTGGGAGGAGGTCGAGGAGCGAACGGCCGAAGGAGCGGAGCTGTCGGCATCGTTCCTTGCCTTCATGGTCCTCGCCATGCTGATCGGCGCGGTCGGGATCATCCTCGACTCGCCGATCCTTATCGTCGGAGCGATGGTCGTGGGGCCCGAGTTCGGCCCCCTCGCCGGTCTCTGCGTCGCCGTGATCCAGAAGCGTGGCGACCTCGCGCGGCGCTCGTTCGTCGCCCTCGCGGTGGGCTTCCCGCTCGGCATCGTCGTCACATTCGTCGTGGCGCTCGCGCTCAAGCTGAGCGGCCTCGCTCCCGCAGACCTGAGCTCGGGTGACCGGCCGCTCACCGACTTCATCTCGCAACCCGGCTTCTTCTCGTTCTTCGTCGCCTTCCTCGCTGGGATGGCCGGAGTCCTCTCGCTGACGTCCGCCAAGTCCGGAGCGCTGATCGGCGTGCTGATCTCGGTCACGACGATCCCGGCGGCCGCGAACGTGGGACTCGCCGCGGCGTACTGGGCCTGGAGCGAGTCGCAGGGCGCGCTGCTCCAGCTCCTGCTCAACCTGACATCGATCGTGTTGGCGGGGCTCGGCACGCTCGCGGTGCAACGCCAGCTCTTCGAGGCACGCCGCCGCAGGCACCAGGGGGCGCCGCGCACTCCCCTTCCGGCGCGGTCTACGCGCTGGCCCTGATTCTCAGACGCCGTTCACGTCGTCGAGCCGAGCGCGGACCAGATGTCGATCTTCGTGCGCACACGCGAGATCGTCTCGTCGGTGAACTCGGCTGTCGTCGCGTGCCCGCCGAGGTCCGGCGTGCGGATGCCGGCGGCGGTCGCCTCGAGCACCGACTCGTAGATCGCGCGCGAAGCCAGGTCGGCGTCGGGGCGCCCGCGCAGGGAGACGTAGTGCAGCAGCGCCGCGCCCGCCATGATCATGCCCATCGGATTCGCGATGTTCTTGCCCTTGAGCGCGGGCGCCGTCCCGTGCGGGGCCTCGGCCATGACGGTGTCGATCTCGTAGTCCTCGTCGAAGGACAGCAGCACCGACTCGGCGCCCGCGATCGAGCCGAACAGCGGCAGCACGAAGTCCGACAGGCAGTCGCCGTCGCGATTGAGCGCTGGGATGACGAGCGGCGCATCGGCGACGCCCGAGATCAGCCCCGCGTAGGTCGCGTCGATCAACACGGGCACGTAGGGGACCTCGCGGTGACGCTCGGCGGCGGCGTCGAGCTCCTCCTTCAGCATCCCCTCGTATATCGGGCTGACGGTCCACTTGGGCCCGCCGTAGACGCGCCCGTGGATCTTTGCGGCAGTCCGGAACGCGTACTCGGCGGTGGCGCGGCAGACGGAACGCGAGATGCGCTCCGTGCGAAACGCGAGCTCGTCACCCGAGTCGGGGTCGCGCTCGCGCCACTGCTTCGCCCCGTACGCGTCACCGACAGCCATGCGGCAGACGGAGATCGGAAAGTGCACGCCCGCGAACGGGCTGACGCCGGGGATTCGCCGACCCGTGCGGATGATCACCTTGCCGTCGACCTGCTCGCGGAGGATGCGGTTGGGGCTGCCGACGTCGTCTGCGCCCTCGGGCGTGACGGTCGGCGCCTTGAGCCCGAAGCCCGCGTCGGTCATCGCTCGCGCGGCGTCGAGCACCGCCTCGTTGTCGGTGGCGCGCCGGTTCTCGAGCGACAGGTCGTGGCGCTCGAACGTCGCCTCGACCTGGGTCACGGACGGGTCGAGCACTCGCAGCGCCTCCTCGAGCAGCTCCTGGCCCGTGTCGTCGCCCTCGAGCACGATAATCTTGAGGTCTGCCATCGCCGACCGAGGCTACCGGCGGCGGCTCAGGCTGTGCGCGGGACCAGCTCTAGCTCCTCGGCGCGCCCCTCGAGCGCCTCGATCACGACGGCGAGGTGCTCGTCGAGATCGACCCCGAGCTCCTCGGCGCCGCGGCGCACCTCGTCGCGGTTGACCGCGGCCGCGAAGCTCGGCTGCTTGAGCTTCTTCTTGACCGACTTCGGCGTCATGCCGTGGATCCCGTCGGGGCGCACCAGCGCACAGGCGGCGACGAAGCCAGACAGCTCGTCGACGGCGTAGAGGGCCTTGGCGAGCGGGCTCTGCCGCGGCACCTCGAGAAAGTCGGCGTGACCCGCCACGGCATCGACCATCGCCTCCGGGTAGCCGCGCCGGCGCAGCTCCTCGATCGCCATCCGAGGATGGCCGGTCGCGAGATCGGGGAAGCGCTCGTAGTCGAGGTCGTGCAGGATGCCGGTCGCCGCCCACAGCTCCTCGTCCTCGCCGAGCCGGCGCGCGTAGGCGCGCATCGCGGCCTCGACGCCGAGGACATGCTTGCGCAGCGAGTCCGACTCGGTCC
>JACCXP010000054.1 GCA_013696905.1 Thermoleophilaceae bacterium | reverse complement strand
GGCGTCGCGGGCGCCGCCGAGACCGATGCGTTGGGCGCGCTGCGCGTCCAGGTCGAGGAGCGGCCCGACAGTGACGAGGCCGACGCGCGAACGCGCGAGCTCGAGCGCGAGTATCGCGCAACTGTCGAGGAGATCCTCGAGCTGCGAGGCGACGATGGTCGCATCTCGGCCTTCGTGCGCTCGATCACCGACCCCGGCGCGCTTGCCGACACCGTCGGGTACTCGCCCGACTTCACCTTTGAGCAGAAGGTCGAGCTTCTGGAGACGCTCGACGTCAAGGAGCGCCTGGAGCTCGCAATCGGGCTCCAGCGAGAGCGGCTCGCCGAGATGCAGGTGCGCCGGCGCATCCGCGACGACGTCGAGGAGGGCGCTGCGAAGCAGCAGCGTGAGTACATCCTCCGGCGTCAAATGGAGTCGATCCGCAAGGAGCTCGGCGAGGACGACGCGTCCGTCGTCGATGAGTACCGCAAGAAGCTCGAGGAGGCCGAGCTGCCCGAGCCCGTTCGCGAGCAGGCAGAGCGCGAGCTTGCTCGCCTCGAGCGGCAGGGCGACAGCTCGCCCGAGGCGTCGATGATCCGCAACTACCTCGACTGGATCTTCGCCGTGCCGTGGGGAACGCGCTCCGAGGAGCGCCTCGACCCCACTCACACGCGTGAGGTGCTGGACTCAGACCACGAGGGGCTCGACGACGTCAAGGACCGGATCGTCGAGTACATCGCCGTCCGCAAGCTGCGCGAGGAGCGCGGGATCGAGCCGGACAAGCGCTCCGGCGCGATCCTGACCCTCGTCGGCCCGCCGGGTACCGGCAAGACCTCGATCGGCGAGTCGATCGCACGCGCGCTCGGACGCGAGTTCGTGCGCATGTCGCTCGGCGGCGTCCGCGACGAGGCCGAGATCCGCGGCCACCGGCGCACCTACATCGGCGCGCTGCCAGGCCGGCTCGTCCGCGCCCTCCGCGACGCGGGGACCATGAACCCCGTGGTCTTGCTGGACGAAGTGGACAAGGTCGGCGCCGACTGGCGCGGCGATCCTTCGTCGGCGCTGCTCGAGGTGCTCGACCCGGCGCAGAACCACTCGTTCCGTGACCACTATCTCGATCTCGAGCTCGATCTCTCCGAGGTCGTCTTCATCGCTACTGCGAACGTGGCCGACTCGATTCCGGGCCCGCTGCTCGACCGGATGGAAGTGATCCGGTTCGACGGCTACACGACCGACGAGAAGATCGCGATCGCGCGCGGCTACCTCTGGCCGCGCCAGCGCGAGCGGAACGGACTCCGGGAGGACGAGGTCTCGGTCGCAGACGTCGTGCTCGAGACTGTCGTCTCGGACTACACCCGCGAGGCGGGCGTCCGACAGCTCGAGCGGGAGCTCGGCAAGCTGCTCCGCAAGACCGCGACGCGGATCGCGTCGCACAAGGTGGAGGCGCCGGTGGAGCTGACCATCGACGAGGTGCGTGACGCTCTCGGCCGGCAGACGTTCTACCGCGAGGCGGCGGAGCGGACGGCTGTGCCGGGCGTTGCGACCGGGCTCGCCGTCACCGGCACCGGCGGCGACGTCCTCTTCGTCGAGGCGACCGCTGCCAAGGGCGACAAGCTCGTGCTCACCGGCCAGCTCGGCGACGTGATGAAGGAGTCGGTGCAGATCGCACTGTCGTCACTTCGCTCCCGGGCCGAGGGGCTCGGAATCGAGGACGATGCGTTCGAGCAGAACTTCCACGTGCACGTGCCCGCGGGTGCGATCCCGAAGGACGGCCCGAGCGCCGGGGTGACGATGGCAACCGCGCTCGTCTCGCTCGCCACCGGCCGCGCCGTGCGCTCGGATACCGCGATGACCGGCGAGATAACGCTCACCGGCCAGGTGCTTCCGATCGGCGGCCTGAAGGAGAAGGCGCTCGCCGCTCAACGCGCGTCGCTGACGCGCGTGATCGCTCCGGGAGAGAACGAGGCCGACCTCGACGAGTTCCCCAAGCATCTGCGCGAGGGGATGGAATTCATCTTCGCGGACCGGATCGAGCGCGTGCTCGAGGCGGCGCTCGAAGGTGATGGTGTTCCTTCGGGGCGTCCGGGGTATTCTCGCGCCCGTAAGCGGACGGCGAGGAGAGCCAATGGCAAGAGGTAAGAACAAGGCGACGAAGGCGGGTGTCGGCGCGGTGGCATCGGCTCGCGCTGCCGCGCACAATCCGTACGTGCAGCGCCTGATGGACGACGACGACCTGCGCCAGAACCTGCAGGACGCCTACGAGGCGGCCCGCAAGGCCTACGGTCGGATCGACGGCAAGGGCCCGACCAAGGCCGTGCTCGACGACAGGAAGACGCAGAAGGAGCTGAAGCGCGCCGGCAAGTCGCTGAGCGAGGCCGCCGACGCGCTGCGTGGCGCCAAGGGCAAGCGCAAGCGCCGCCGTCGTGGCGGGCTGTTGCTGATCCTGCTCGTGGGAGCCGGCGCCGCGGTGGCGATGAGCGAGGACCTGCGTAAGCGCGTGCTCGACCTGCTGTTCGGCGCCGAGGAGGAGTTCGAGTACACCTCGACGACGATGCCGCCGCCCGCGGTGCCGACCCCGCCCTCGGGGCCGGCGGGCACTGCCTGACCCTGGCCGGCGCCACTACGCCCCATCGAAGAGGCGCTCGCAGGAGCGCCTTTTTCGTGCCCGAGGCTCAGCCGGCGAGGTAGTCGTCGATCACGACGAGCGAGCCAGGTCGGCTGCCGGGGTCGGTGCCGTAGCGCTCGAGCCAGGCGGCGGGGGGCACGTCCCGGCGCGTCTCCCAGGCGCGCAGGAAGGGGTAGGGGTTCGTCGCCTCGCCGCCGCGAGGGTGGATCTCGAAGTGCAGGTGGGGCGGGGTCTGCTCGGCGTCGCCGGTGCTGCCGACGAACCCGATCACGTCACCCGCCTCGACCTCGGCGCCGTTGCGGGCGTCCTCGGCGAAGGCCGACAGGTGACCGTAGAAGAGCGTGTCGCCCTGCTCGCTCTTGAGCCACACTCGGTTGCCGGGGATCTTGCGCGTGCCGACTCGAAACAGGCGTCCATCCGCGACGGCTAGCACGGGGGTGCCGGTGGCGGCGAAGATGTCGTTGCCCTCATGCGTGCCGGTGCGCTCGCGCGGGGCGCCCCAGTCGTTCGAGTAGCTGTAGCCGGCATGGACCGGGAAGGCGTAGCCGCGAGCGGTGCGCAGCGCCTCTAGCTCGGGCGCCCGCCGGCGCGCGGGCGCTCTCTGCGCGCGGGCACGGCGCTCGGGGCGGGCTGTCCGTCGCTCGGCTTGGCGCTGTGCGGTCTCGCGCTCGCGCGTCGTCTCGGTGTCCGGCGCCGGGGCGGCCCGTGGCACGCTCGCGGCCGCATATCCGACCGTGACCGTGTCGCCGCGCGAATGTCCCTTGTACGCGCGGGTCAGCCGCGCGCGCAGGCCGACGATGCGGTCGCCCCCGGTCGCCAGCACCTCGAGCTCGCCGTAGCCCGAGAGCTCGTAGGAGTGCGGGCGCTCGACCGTCGCGGCAACGCGCTTGCCGGCGATCGCGAGATCGGTGACGACCCCGGACGTGCGAGTGTCCCCAGGCCCGGCGTTCGCCTCGACGTCGACTGCCGAGGCGGTCACGAGCCCGTCGAAGAGGTTGACGCGCTCGGCCCTCGCCGTCGCGGTCGCCCGGCGACCTCGGGTCGAGGCCTGTACCGCGGTGCGCGCGCCGGCGCGCTGGTCGTCGGCCTCCGCCCGCAGCTCGCCTCGCCGTCCGCTCGGGCCCTCGCGCTCGAAGGCGGTCGCGGTAGCCT
>JACCXP010000052.1 GCA_013696905.1 Thermoleophilaceae bacterium | reverse complement strand
TCGACGAGGTGGCCGCCGAGCTCGAGGCCGACTCGCTCGCCTATCTCTCGCTCGAGGGCCTCTACGAGGCGATCCGCGCCGGCCGCGAAACCCACTGCGACGCCTGCTTCTCGGGCGAGTACCCGCTTGAGCGCAGCGGCTCGGCGGGGACGGGCAAGTACGCGCTCGAGGAGATGGCGGCTGTCGAGGTGCCTTAGCTGCGAGTCGTCAAGCGGGCGCCGCGGTCCAACTCAGGCGTGAAGTGGAGCCGCTCGCCCTGGGGCCCGACGATCATGATGAACTCCACCGGGCCGTCGATCGCGCCGAACCAGTGTGGCGTCCAGGTGGTGAACTCAACGGCATCCCCCGGCTCGATCGCCAGGTCCTCCGCGCCGAGCAGCAGCCGCAGTCGGACGGCGTCAGGGCATGCCCGGCGCCGTCCACAGGGAGGGTCCCTAGTTGAGCGAATCCAGCCGGCCGACGATCTCCTCCGCGTGGCGCACGAAGGCGCGCGGGTCGAAGACCGCGTCGAGGTCGAGCTCGGGCGCCGCGGCCGCCAGCAGGTCGCGGAAGGAGACCCCCTCGTCCCAGGCGCGCCGCGCGTTCTCCTGCACGATGCGGTAGGCGTCGTCGCGCGAGCGCCCGGCCTCGACCAGCGCCAGCAGCGCGCGCTGCGAGTAGAGGGCGCCGTGCGTCGCCTCGAGGTTCTCGCGCATGCGGTCCGGGTACACGGTCATCCCCTCGACCAGGCGCGTCGCCAGCGCCTGCGCGTAGTCGAGCAGGATCGTTGCGTCGGGGAGCACGACGCGCTCGACCGACGAATGTGAGATGTCGCGCTCGTGCCAGAGCGCGACATCCTCGAAGCCCGCCTGCGCGTAGCCGCGCAGCAGCCGCGCGATCCCGGTGATCCGCTCGGAGACGATCGGGTTGCGCTTGTGCGGCATCGCGGAGGAGCCCTTCTGCCCGGCCCGAAACGGCTCCTCCACCTCGCGCACCTCTGTGCGCTGGAGGTGGCGGACCTCGGTGGCGAGGCGCTCGAGGCCGCCGCCCGCCACGGCGATCGCCGCCAGCAGCGCGGCGTGGCGATCACGAGCCACGACCTGCGTCGAGACGTCCTCGCGCCCGAGGCCGAGTGAGGCGAGCACTGCCGCCTCGAGCTCAGGGCCGTTCGCCGAGTACGTGCCGACCGCGCCCGACAGCGCGCCGACAGCGACGGCGGCGAAGCGCTGCTCGAGGCGGCGTAGGTTGCGGTCGGCCTCGAAGGCGAAGCCGGCCAGCTTGACCCCGAAGGTGGTCGGCTCCGCGTGCACGCCGTGGGTGCGCCCGACGCACAGGGTGCCGACGTGCTCGCGGGCGCGTGCGGCGAGCGCGTCGCGGAGAGCGCGCGCGCCCGCCAGGCACTCGTCGCCCGCCGCGCGCAGCTGCAGCGCGAGCGCGGTGTCGAGCACATCCGAGGAGGTGAGGCCGTGGTGCACCCAACGGCCCGGCTCGCCGACGGAGGCGGCGACGACGTCGACGAAGGCGGCGACGTCGTGGTCGGTCACCCGCTCGCGCTCTCGCACGGCCTCGACCGAGAAGGAGGCGCGCTCACGGATCGTCGTCGCGTCCGCGGCCGGCACGACCTCGCGCTCGGCAAGCGCGTCGACCACGGCAAGCTCGACCTCGAGCCACGTCTCGAGCTTGCGCTGCTCGGACCAGATCGCGCCCATCCGCGGGCGCGTGTAGCGCTCGACCATCTTCTAGGCGTCGAGGATCTTGGCGGCGAGCACCGCGGCGTTGCGAGCGCCGTTGACCGCCACACACGCGACCGGCACCCCCGGCGGCATCTGAGCGATCGCGAGCAGCGCGTCCAGGCCGCCGCCAACGGAGTTCGCCGACGTGAGCGGCACGCCGATGACAGGAAGGTCTGTGTGCGCCGCCACGACGCCCGGCAGCGCGGCTGCCAGGCCCGCCCCGGCGATGATCGCCCGCAGGCCCCGCATGCGCGCGTTCTTCGCGTAGTCCGCGACCATGTCGGGATCGCGGTGGGCGCTCATGACGCGGATCTCGTGCAGGATGCCACGCTCTTCGAGCTCCTTGCCGGCCTTCTCCATCACCTCCATGTCGCTTTTCGAGCCCATCACGATGCCGACGACGGGGGTGTCGACGTCGAGGTCCTCGAACGCCTCCTCCACCTGCTCCTCGATCTCCGCCGCGCGCTCGCGGTCCGGCGCCTCCGTGACCCCGCGGTCGAGCTCCGGCCGCTCCATCACGCCTCCACGCGATCGACCGCGTGCGCGGCTATGTCGCGGCGCAGCTGGCGGCCGGAGAAGCGGATCCGCTCGACGCCCGCATAGGCCCGCTCGCGTGCCTGCTCGGGCGTCGGGGCGAAGCCCGTCACGTTGACCACCCGGCCGCCGGCGGTGACGATTCGCCCGTCGCGCTCGGCGGTGCCGGCGTGCAGGATCTCGGTGTCGAGCGAGTCGATCGCGCCGAGCCCGGTGATCGGGTCGCCGCGCGAGTCCGAGTCCGGGTAGCCGCGCGAGGCGAGCACGACCGTCACAGCCCAGTCGCTCGACCACTCGAGCGTGGCTCCCGCGAGTCCCCCCGGGCGAGCCGAGCGCTCGAGCAGGTCGAGCAGGTCGGAGCGCAGGCGCGGCAGCACCGCCTGGGTCTCGGGGTCGCCGAAGCGGCAGTTGTACTCGAGCACGCGCGGTCCCTCCGCGGTCATCATCAAGCCGGCGTAGAGGACTCCGTGATACGGGGTGCCGCGGCGGCGCAGCTCGTCGAGGATCGGCTGGTGGACGAGCCGGGCAAGCACCTCGGCGTGGTCTGCGTCGATGCCACGCACCGGCGAGTAGGAGCCCATGCCGCCCGTGTTGGGGCCTGCGTCCCCGTCGAAGGCGCGCTTGTAGTCGCGCGCCGGCGCCATCGGCAGCGCGCGCTCCCCGTCGCACAGTGCGAGCAGCGAGAGCTCCTCACCCTCGAGGAACTGCTCGATCACCACCGCGGTGTCGCCGAAGCGGCGCTTGACGAACAGCGAGTCGATTGCCGCCATCGCCTCTCGCTCGTCGCGGCAGATGAGGACGCCCTTGCCCGCGGCCAGCACGTCGGCCTTGAGCACCACCGGGTAGGCAGTGGCTGCCAGCGCGCAGACGGCCTGGTCCCGGCCGTGGACGACCTCGTATCCACCGGTTGGCACCCCGACCGCCCGCATCAGCTCCTTGGCGTATGCCTTCGAGCCCTCGATCCGCGCCGCCGCGGCGGACGGACCGAAGGCGGTGATTCGCTCCTCGGCGAGTGCGTCCACGAGACCGCCCACGAGCGGGGCCTCGGGACCAACGACGACGAGGTCGCAGCGCTCCTCACGGGCCGCGCGCACGATCGACTTGACGTCCTCGCCGCGCAGCGGCAGGCAGGGCACGCGGTCCTTGGCGATCCCCGCGTTGCCCGGCGCGGCGAGCACGTCGGGGAGTTGCGGGCTGCGCAGCAGCGAGCGCACCAGGGCGTGCTCGCGCCCGCCGCTTCCCACCACGAGGACGCGCTTGGGCGGCAGTCGGTCGTTTGCCCTGGCCAACTACTAGAGCCCGGCGACGAAGTCGTCCATCTCGATCGCCGGGAGCGACTCGTAGCGCGCCGTGCCGCGCGAGCCGAGCTCTAGCGACACGCGCGACATCGTCTTCTCGTCGGGCGCCTCGATCACGTTCACGAAGTCGAACCGTCCGAGCGTCGCCCACTGCGCCTTGACGGTCGCGCCGAGCTGCTCGACCTCCTTGTTGACCTCCTGGATCCGGCGCGGGTTGTCGCGGATCGTGCGGATGCCCTCGGGGGTCAACGTCGTGAGCATGATGAACGTGGGCAACGGCTTCCTTCTCCGGTCGGCGGCTGGCACCCGACTCTGCCCACTTTGCGCCCGTGATGCAAGGGCGGAGCCCTTAAGCCGGCACCGCCTGCGTCACGTCTGCCTTCGTGAAGACGAGCTCGCCGCCCGCGGCGTGCACACGAACCGTGTCGCCCGGCAGGAACTCGCCCTGGAGGATCGACATCGCCAAGCGATCGACGAGCTGGCGCTGGATCACGCGCTTGAGCGG
>JACCXP010000388.1 GCA_013696905.1 Thermoleophilaceae bacterium | reverse complement strand
CGCCGCGCTGCGCGCCGGGCTCAACGCGGCGGCGGATGACCTCGGCGCGGCCGGCCGCGATCCGGCGTTCGGCTTCGGGCGCCTCAACGTCTGTCGGGCGCTCGGCGGCACCTGCTCCTACGGCTCGAGCGCCCCCGCGCCGGTCGCTCCCGCGACGATCGACCGCACTGCTCCCCGTGTCCATCCCCGCTGGCACGGACGCTACGAGCTTGAGGCGGTGCTCCAAGGCGGGATCCGCGTCGCCTGTCGCGCGAGCGAGGCGGCCACGTGCACGCTCAGCGCCGAGCTCAAGGGGACAGACGCCACGCGCGTCGGACTGCGCCGCCGCCGCGCTAGCCAGGCGCCGGTCACGATCGCCTCCGGGTCCGCGAGCCTCGCTCGTGCCGGCACCGCGTCGCTTGCCGCCCGGCTGACGGCCTCGGCGCGTCACGCCCTCGCCGCCGGGCGCTCGATGGAGGTCACGCTGCGCCTGACGGTCGTCGATCGGGCGGGCAACCGGACACTGCTGTCGCGCCGGGCGAGCCTGGCGACCTCGGCGCGCGCGAGCGGAGCCCGACGCTCGTCCGCTCGGCCCGCCGCGCTCTAGCTCAGATCGTCATTCCGGCGAGCATGCCGCCGGTCACGTTGAGCACCTGCCCGTGGACCCAGTTCGACCAGGGCGAGCAGAGGAAGAAGACCCCGCCCGCGGCCTCCGCGGCCGTGCCCATCCGCCCGAGCGGCGTCGTCATCGCCGCAAGCGCGCGGAACTGCTCGGGGATGCCGAGCTGGATGTCCGGCACGCCGTCCATCTCGAAGGTCTCGGAGTCCTCCTTGGTGGCGGTCAGGCGCGTCTCGACGAAGCCGAAGGCGACCGCGTTGACGTTGACCTTGAACTGGCCCCACTCCTTGGCGAGCGACTTCGTCAGCCCGACGACCCCGGCCTTCCCGGCGGCGTAGTTGGCCTGGCCCGCGTTGCCCATCACGCCCGAGGTCGACGACACGTTGACGATCTTGCGAAAGACCTCGCGTCCCTCCTCACGCTCGCGCTTGGCGGGATCGCGCAGGTGCGGGGCGGCCGCCCTCAGCACTCGGAAGGGCACGACAAGGTGGATGTCGAGCATCGCCTGGTACTGGTCGTCGGTCATCCGGTGCATCACGCCGTCCCACGTGTAGCCGGCGTTGTTGACGATGATGTCGATGCCGCCGAAGGCCTCGATCGCACGCGCCACCATCTGATCCGGCACGCCGTCCTTGGTCAGGTCGCCCGCGAACGTGACCGTCTCGCCGGCGATCTCGCCTGCCGTCTGCTCGGCGGCGTCGCCGTCGAGATCGACGATCAGCACGCGCGCCCCGTGCTCGGCCAGCAGCTCCGCTGTCGCGCGGCCGATGCCGCGCGCGGAGCCCGTCACGATCGCCCCCTTGCCGTCGAGCACCCCCATCAGATGGTCGTGCGGCGGGGGTAGGAGGACGGATGCTCGATCGTCACAGCGCGGAAACGTAGCGGAGCGCTCGGAGCCAAGGCGCTAAGGGGCGCCCAGGTGCACGACCCACATCGTCATCGACCCGCCGTTGAAGCGTCCGTAGCTGCGTCCCGTGCCGATGTAGCGAAACGACGGACCCAGCAGGACGGCGGCGTGCCCGGGCGAGGTCGCCCACGCGCCCACGGTTCGCCCGACGGCCTTCGAGTGGCCGGCGTGGATCGAGAGCACCTCGCCGACGGGGGAGAAGGCGCTGCTGGCCCTGATCCGACCCTGGTGGCCGAAGAAGTCGTTGCGCATCATCCAGCGCGAGTAGCGCTCGGAGGACCGCTCGAGGCTCTTCGACTTGCGCAGCGCCCCGAGCCCGTGCGAGGCCCGCAGCGCGTTGACCCTGTGGATCATCCCGTCGCCGCAGTGGGCGAGCGCCGCGTCGGCGCTGCCGAGGCTTAGGGCGGCGCCGAGCACGGCGCTGAACATGAGCATGCGAGTGCGACGCAAGCGGGACTCCTACAGGTATGGGCGGTTTCAAGTGCATGCCTACGGGGTGAGCTGACGGGCTCGCGGCGCTCCGAAAGAGCGGCGCTACGGACGCGGCAATGCCTCCGATTCGCCCCCGCCGGACTCCGTCCGGCATTGGTTCCCCCGCTCGCTCCGAGATCCTCGAGCGATTAGGCGGCGCGAAATATAACAACCGTCTACGCGGAAGCGACAATCCCTTTCGTGGCGCGGTCGACGAGAGGGTGACTTCAGTTATGGCAGACGGACGAACGGCGGCCGTGGCGCTGCTGTGCCGGACCTCGGATCGAACCGCCGGCGGCGCGCGTGGCGCGGCGGAGCTCGCTGCGCTGATCGCCCGGCGTCTCGGCACTTCGGCGCGCGCGGTGGGCAGCGC
>JACCXP010000374.1 GCA_013696905.1 Thermoleophilaceae bacterium | reverse complement strand
CTGCTCGACGGCCCGCTGCGCAACCGTGTCGACCTGCTCCTCGCCGCCGGCCGCGATGGCGCCGCGTTCGTCGCCGGCGGCCTCGTGCAGGCGCTCGGGATGGTGGCGCTCGCCGCCGTCTTCCTGTACCTGTACAGCGCTGCACGCGTCCGCTACCGATCCACGCCTCCGGTGGCGGGAGTGCTGGCCGTCGTCGGGCCGCTGCTGCTGGCGGGGGTCTACGTGGCGACCCAGGTCGCTCTCACCTCGATCGGCGCCGAGTTCGCGGCATCTGGGCCGCGCACCGTGGCGCGCTACGACCAGATCGTGCGCGAGGGCTCGCTCGCCACCGTTGAGAGCATCCGTTTCGGGGCGGGGGCGGCGTTCGGGATCGCGTGGATCCTGATCAGCCTCTCGGTCATGCGGGCGGGCCTCGTGTCGCGCTTCGTCGGCACGCTCGGGATCGTGATCGGCGTCTTGAACGCGATCCCGATCATCCTGCCCGTCGTCCTGCAGACGTTCTGGCTTGGGGCGATCGGAGTGCTGCTGCTCGACCGCTGGCCTGGCGGCCGGGGGCCGGCTTGGGAGACGGGGGAGGCAACGCCGTGGCCGGCGCCGGCGCGGGCGAGCCGAGCGTCACGCGCGGCCGCCCGCGATGCACCCGAGGAGACGGCGGACAACGGAGAGCCGCCCGCGCGCGCGTCGCGAAAGCGCAAGCGGCGCGGCTAGCTCGCGCTCAAGGGTCAAGCGGCTGCTTGCACGGACCAGCGGTTGCCATCCGGATCGCTGAAGAAGACGAACGAGCCCCAGTCGAAGGTCTGGACGTCGCTCACCTCGACCCCCCGCTCCACAAGCTCCGCACGCGCGGCGTGAATGTCTGAGACGACGAGCTGCATGCCCTGCGCGGAGCCCGGCGGCGTGTCCGCGATCCCGTGGCCGAAGGCGATCGAGCAGGCCGATCCAGGCGGCGTCAGCTGGACGAAGTGAATCTCGTCGCTGACCTTGTGGTCGTGGTCCGCGTGGAAGCCTGCCTGCTCGGTGTAGAAGGCCTTCGGGCGGTCGACGTCCGAGACGGGGATCGCGACCAATTCGAGCTTCCGGTCCATCGTGCGGCTCCTCTCGTGTGTCGTGCGGCCGGCGACGGGCGCCTCCGATGGCGAGACGCTAGCGCCGAGGCGCCGCCCGCGCCGCCTGATCGACGACGCCCGGAAGCCAGGCTCCTGCCGCGGCGGCCACCGCCTCGAGGTCGGTCCGCAGGCTGTGGTCCCCGCGCACCTGCACCACCTCCCGACGCGCGCAGGGGGGCGGGATGCCGAACGGGTCACGTTCGCCTTGCACGACGAGCGTCGGCACCGCCACCTCGTCGAGCTCGGGCAGGCGGCTCTGCGCCGGTGGCGGGTTTCGGCGCGGCGGTCGCAGCGGGAACGCGAGGCAGAGCACGCCGATTGCGCCGGTCGCATGCGCCGTGCGGCAGGCCACGCGCGCGCCCGAGGAGCGACCGCCGACGACCAGCGGCAACCCGCGCAGCTCGCCGCTGCGCAGGTGCTCGACCACAGCCGCCCAGGCGGCGTCGAGCTGTCGCGCGGGAGCGGGAGAGCGTCGTCCGGCGACGCGGTAGGGCTGCTCGACGAGCGCGACGCTGAGCCCTTGCGAGCGCGCGACGGCGGCCACGGCCACCAGGTCGCGCGAGGTAACTCCTCCAGCCGCTCCGTGGCCGAGGACCAGAGCGGCTCTCGGCTGATCGACTGGCTCGAGGTGGGCGTTCGCCTGGCCGTGGGGAGTGTCGAGTGCGAGCACTTAGCGATGATCTCGAAATGGACTATCGGCTGTCCGATCGACTCTCCTCTCCGCGACTGCGGACCAGTGGCCGAGGATCAAGTCTCGGCCCGTCGGGGGCGGTCGAATCGGCCTGGCGGTGCAGGCCGACGCCACAGGCGACGAGCGCGACGCCGGCCACCTCCGTGAGCGACGGGACCTGAGCGAGCACGACGATGCCGACGATCGTCGCAGTGGCGGGCAGTAGCGAGACCATCAGCGCATAGGTCGCGCGTGTGAGCCGGCGCATGGCGAGCTGGTCGGACACGTACGGGATGACCGAAGAGGACACTCCGACCCCGACCCCGGCGAGCAGGGCAATGGGATCGGTGAGCACCGGGAGCACCTGCCATCCGCCCATGGGTGTGACGACGGCGGCTGCGATGAGCATGGACGCGGCCAGGCCGTCGATCCCGCTCACCTGGGCGTGTCGGGAGACCCGATGGGCGAGGACGATGTAGAGCGCGAACAGGACGGCGTTCGCGAACGCGAAGGCGAGGCCGACGGGCTCGCCGCTGAACTGCAGACCGGTCAGGAGGTAGACGCCCAGGACGGCGAGCAGCAGCGCGAGCGCGTTTCGCGGCGTCCGAGCGCCGAGCGCGGCGAGCGCGATGACGGGTAGGAACTCGATCGCTGCGACCGTGCCGAGCGGCAGGCGGTCGATCGACAGGTAGAAGCAGACGTTCATCACCGCGAGCACCGCGCCCCAGGCGAACAGCAGTCGCCTACCAGACCCGTCGAGTCGCGCGAGCACCCGCCAGGGACGGCGCCAGAGCGCGAAGACGAGCGCCGCGGACGCGATCCGAAGCCAGGCGACGCCCAGGACGTCGACGCGGGCGAAGAGCAGCACGGCGAACGC
>JACCXP010000366.1 GCA_013696905.1 Thermoleophilaceae bacterium | reverse complement strand
GCTCAGGCTCGGCCTCGGGTTCGCCCGCCGGCGCTTCAGCCGCCGGCAGCGGCGCCGCCGGCCGGCAAGGCACGAGCGCTCCCTCGACCGGCAGACGCCGCCGGGAGCCGTCGACCGCCGGCGCCTTCGGGGGCGCGGCCTCGCCGCAAACGGAGGCGAGCTGGCTCGACTACGCGCTCGATCCCCGCTACGAGCGCCGTTTCACGCGCCGTTTGACGGAGACCGTCGCCGAGCTGGAAGGATGTCTCTCCCAGCTCGGCGCACGCGACCGTCGCGTGCTCACGTTGAGGTCCGGACTCGCTGGGGATGGAGCGCGCTCGCGAGCTGCCGTCGCGCGCAGGCTCGATCTGACGGGCATCGGCGTCGCCGTGACGGAGCAAGGAGCGCTGCGCGAGCTGCTGAGCGTCGCCCGCAGCGGTGTCTGCGGGCAGGGCGCCGCGACGGCCGCCGCCGGCTTCGCCGCCGCGGACACCTTCGCCGCCGGGATGGGCGGTGGTTGGGTGATCGACCGGCTCCGTCTCGGATCGCCGCCGCCGCCCTCCGCGAGCGACGCCGGCTTCGCCGGGTCTGCGGAAGACCGTCTGGGTCCGGCGCTCCTCGACGCCGATCCCTTCTCGCGCGTCTCGGTGGCCGGCCCGGCGTCGGCCCCCGATGACGGCGGACCGGTCTTCGGTGTCGGCTCGTGGCTCGAGGTGATCCTGATCGCGCTGCTGATCTGCCTCTTTGCCTTGCTCGCGTGGCTCGGGATCGCGCGCGCCCGCCGCAGCTTCCGCGAGCCCCGGGCGCGCCGGGCTTGATACGCGGGCTTCCGGAGAGGGTCGTCTAGACGCGCCGCGCCCCCGCCGGCACGCCGCCGCTGGGCGGGTCGCCGTCGATCGCGACGACGGAGTCGAGCAGCATGTGATTGGGCACGCGCACGCGCCCGCCCTCGTCGGTCTCGAGGACCGTCGACGCGGCCTCGATCGAGACGATCTCGCCCCGCAACTCGCCGAGGCCGATTCGCTGGCCGACACGGAAGGCGCCGCTGACGTAGCGCCCGGCGCTCGCCTCGCGCGCGACGTCGCGGCTGCCGAGACCGAAGGCGAGCGCGAATGTCAGCGCGGCTGCGCCGGCGATCACTCCGGCGACGGCGGCGAGCATGGATGTCGGCACGCCGATCTGAGCCAGCGCCGTGACTGCGAAGACGGCGATCACCCCTGCCTCGGCCAGAGGCGGCAGCGAGGGCGGCAGGGACATCTGGGCGGCGAGGCGCTCCACCCACTCGCGCGTGAAGCCGCCGAGGACGAGCCCCACGAGCAGGATCGCCATCGCGGCGATCAGCCGGGGGAGGAAGAGGACGCCCGCGTTCAGGGACTGCTCGAGCGCCGCCAGGCCGAGCAGCGACAGCGCGGCGAACACCACGACGAGCGTGAGCGTCAGTCGCAGGGCGAGCTCTACGGCCCTCGAGAGCGATCGCCCGAAGCCCGCGCGCTCGAGTGCGTCGTGCACGCGCAGTCGCTCCGCGTGGTCGTCGATCCCGGCGACCTTGAGCGCCTTGCGGGTGAGGCGGGAGAGCAGACGCACCGCGATCAGCCCGACGACGAGCAGCAGCAGGGCGCCCGCGAAGCGCGGCAGCGATTCGTTCGCAAGCTCGGCGAAGCGCTGGAGGACGCTCACGGCCTACGCCTCAAGGAGATGCCTGCGGTGCGGTCCGCGGGCCGAGCAGCACCAGCACGCCGTCGAAGATACCGCCGAAGAGCGCGGCGAGCGTGTCCCCGACCCGGCGCAGAACGAGCTGGCGGCGCGCGTGCCGCATGATCGCCTCGGTCACCGGCTCCGCGGGCACCGGAGCCTCCTCCCGCAGCAGCATCAGCAGCGTCAGCAGGCGCTCCTCGCTCGGCGAGAGATCCTCGAGCCCGTCGTGGCTCATCGCGGCAGGTCCCAGTCGTAGCTGTTGCTGCGGAGCAGCTCGATCAGCTCGCCGCGGGCGCGGTGCAAGCGTCCCTTGACGCTGCCGAGCGGCGTCTCGGTGACCTGCGCGATCTCGTCGTAGGACAGGCCCTCGAGGTCTCGCAGCGCGAGCACCGCCCGGTGCTGCGGCGAGAGCAGGCTGATCTTCAGCATCAGCCGGTCACGCCGCTCGCTCACCTCGAGCTGCTCGACTGGCGAGCGCACGGGGGGCGCCCCGGCGTCGCTCGACTCGATCAGCTCGTCGACGGAGTCGACGGGCTGCAGCCTCGGGCGTCGAGCGAGCGCGTTCAGGGCGGCGTTGTGGGTGATCCGCAGCAGCCAGGCCCGAAACGGAGACTCGCCGCGGAACGACGACAGGCGGTTGAACGCGCGTAGGAATGCGTCCTGTGCGACATCGTCGGCGTCGGCGTCGCCGACGATCCTCGCGGCTACGCGGTACACGACGTCGCGGTGGCGCACGACGAGCTGCTCGAAGGCGCTCAGGTCGCCCGTCAAAGTCCGTCGAACGAGCACCTCGTCGGTCGCGGCCGGCCGCGTCGTCTCGCTGAGGATCTGGGCGGACACGGGCAGATCATTGTTGCGGATACAGGCGAAGGGCATTGGCTCGGCGGCAAGCGTGGACATCCACACGACACGACCGCAGGGCGCGGCGCCCGGTTACAGCTTGCCCGCGTCCAGGCGTAACTTTTCAGCGGCGGCTCAGGTCGCGGAAAGGCGGCGTGAGGCAGAGGCGTCGTCAAGGGCAAACGACCGAAGGAGCAGCGATGGCATCGCTCGAGAACGTGCTCGACTGGAGAGGCCGCGAGATGGTCGACCCCGACGGGGCGAAGATCGGCAAGATCGAGGAGATCTACGTCGACCAGCAGACTGACGAGCCGGAGTGGGCGCTCGTCAACACAGGGCTCTTCGCGGGCAAGTCCACCTTCGTCCCGCTCAGCGAGGCGACGGAGGGTCGTGACGACGTGCGCGTCCCGTTCCCCAAGGATCACATCAAGGACGCCCCGCGCATGGACCCGAGCGGCGAGCTTACGCGCGACGAGGAGGCGGAGCTCTACCGCCACTACGAGATGGACTACGGCCGGTCCGAGTCGGACAGCGGGTTGCCGGAGGGCCGACCAAGCCCGGAGGGGACCGAGCGCACCCGCGATCCCGACCTGCGCGACCGCGCCGAGGCGCGCGGCACCGACCCGTCGCTGCGCGAGCAGGCGGGCGGCGAGCGCCGCAACGATCGCGACGTCGACGACCGTGAGGTCGATGCGCGCGACGCTGACGAGCGGGAGTCGCGGACGCGTGCGGCCGGCGGTGGTCACGAGTCCGGTGAGCGCCTGCGCGTGGCGGACGAGCGCGGCGCCCCGACGCGCCCGCGCCTGCGCCGCTACGTCGTCACCGAGGTCGTCACGGCCAGTGGGGCGCAGGAGGTCGAGCGCGAGGAGGTCAGCGAGGTCGAGCTCCCCTCCGAGGGCGAGCAACGCCGTTAGCGGCCGGTCGCGGAAGCATCCGTTGCCCGGCGCTGCAAGGTCCGTTGCAGTGTGGATCCAGTGGCGCCGGGCAGCGCGTTGTCAGGTCAGCATCGAAAAACGACAGAGGGATGCTGATCATGAGGATGAACTCGCACCACCGCCGGGCCGCCACCGTGATGTCGGTCGCCGCCCTCGCCGTCACCGCCGCCGCGTGCGGTGGGGACGAAGCCGCACAGCCGGCTCAGGCCCCGCCTGAGAAGGCGAAGCCGGTCGCCCAGATCGACCAGCTCAGCGGGCGCTCGACCGCCGTCAAGCTCGACTCGGGCTTCGTCGAGGCCCTCACCAGCCTGAAGGTGACCCCGGGCCCGGTCGGCGACGCCAAGATCACCAAGGGCGGCTCGGCCGTCTTCCCGATCACGGGCGGCGACGTGACCTACTACGAGCCCGGCTCGGTCGACCCCTACGTGCAGGGCACGATCATGCACGAGGACTCGGGTCTCAGCCTCGAGGCAGGCGGCAAGACCGTCGAGCTGACCGACTTCGTGGTCGACCCCGGCGCGTCCGTGCTCACCGGCACGGTCTCCGTCGACGGCGAGGTCGCGGCCGAGAAGGCGCCGATCTTCAACCTCGACGGGCGCACGCTGAAGCCGCTGCAGGCGAACGACAACGGCACCGCCGTGCTCGAGGGCACGAAGGTCAAGCTGACCCAGGTCGCCGCGGGCGTGCTCAACGAGACGTTCGGCGTCGACGCGATCAAGGGTGGCCTCGACATCGGCGTCGCCAAGATCACCGTCAACACCAAGTAGTGATCGCCGGCTCGGCCTTGCGCCGGCCCGTGACCTGCGACGAGCCCCCGCGTGGGGCT
>JACCXP010000350.1 GCA_013696905.1 Thermoleophilaceae bacterium | reverse complement strand
GCTCGTGCAGGCGCCTGAGCGCCGGCCCGTCGAGGTCGCCGCTGCTCGTCACGTCGAAGTACTGACCGCCGACCATGCCGTCGACCGCCACGGCGGCGACAAGCGCGCGCAGCGCGGCCATCACGTTGGCGGGCGGTCCGGCCTGCTCGTCGAGGATCAGGCGGATCGCCTCGGCGAAGAGGCCGTCACCGGCCAGGATCGCGACGTCCTCGCCGTAGGCGACGTGGCAGGTCGGTCTCCCGCGGCGCAGCTCGTCGTCGTCCATGGCCGGGAGGTCGTCGTGGATCAGCGAGTAGGTGTGCACGAGCTCGAGCGACGCGGCGAGTGGCATGACCTCCTCCTGCGAGCGCCCGAGCGCCTCTCCAGTCGCGAGCGCCAGCACGGGCCGGACGCGCTTGCCGGGCGCCAGCAACGAGTAGAGCATGGCCTCCTCGAGCCCGGCCGTCGCCGGGTCGGTTGCGAAGGTGAGCTGCGAGAGGTAATCGTCGACCGCACGCTGCAGCCCTAGGGGGTAGGCGGCGGCGCGGGGCAGGGTGCTCACAACAGCGACTCCTGGCCGTCTCCGGGCTCCGCCGCCGCCGCGCGGGCCTCGCGTTCGAGCTGCGAGCCCACTCGCCCGGCGAGCTCGGCCACGTGCTCTACGAGCTCTGCGGCCTCCTGTCCTTCGAGCTCGCCGGAGCGCAGGCGGGCGGCGGCGTGCTCGAGCTCTGAGACGATCGAGTCGAGCGAGCTCATCGAAGCGGGGCCTCCCGCGCCGCCTCGCGGTGGGCCGCCGCGAGGATCCCGTTCAGGAAGCCGGGCGCCTGCGCCGCGCACAGCTCCTTGGCGGACTCGACGGCCTCGTCGATCGCCACCTCGGCGGGCACGTCCGGGCGGTGGAGCAGCTCGTACAGCGCTACGCGCAGGATCGAGCGCTCGAGCGGCGCGATCCGGTCGAGCGTCCAGCCGACCGAATGGCGCTCGATCAGCCCGTCGAGCTCCTCGCGCGTCGCCTCGACGCCGTCGACCAGCTCGCGGGCAAACGGGGTGGCGTCGGAATGCAGCAGCCCTGGCGCGGGTCGCCGGGCGATCTCCTCCTGATACAGGGCGAAGACGGCCGCCCGACGTTGGGCTGTGCGGCTCATCTCTTACGCACGGGCGATGTACTCGCCCGAGCGGGTGTCGACGCGCACGCGATCGCCGATATTCACGAACAGCGGGACCCGCACGCTGACGCCCGACTCGAGCTTCGCGGGCTTGTCGCCACCGCCGGAGGCAGTGTCGCCGCGCACGCCGGGCTCGGTCTCCGACACCTCGAGCTCGACCGCGCTGGGGAGCTGGAGGTCGGCCGGGCGCTCGTCCACGAACAGCAGGTCGACCTCCTCGCTCGGGAGCACCCATCTCAGCGACTCGACGAGCTGGGCCTCCGGTATCGCCATCTGCTCGTAGGACTGGAGGTCCATGAAATGGGCGTCGGCTCCGTCGGCGTAGAGGAACTGCATCTTGCGTGCCTCGGTGCGCACCGGGCGGAACTTCTCGCCGGCGCGGAACGTCTTGTCGATGACGTTGCCGTCGGTCGAGCGCTTGAGCTTGGTGCGCACGAAGGCGGGGCCCTTGCCGGGCTTCACGTGCTGGAAGTCGACGATCTTGAAGATCGTCCCGTCGACGTCGATGTGGGTGCCGTTGCGGAACTGGTTGGTGGAGATCACGAACGAGAAGGGTAGTCCGGCGGCCCGGCGGCGAGCTGGCAGCCGGTCGCCTTGACGAGAGCCCTGCACAACTTCCGCATCCGCATCGCCGAGAGCGTCGTGATCACACCCTGCTCGGATACGGTCGGTCCGATGGCCGCGGAGACGCTCGCGCTGACGGCGCTGGAACAGGCCGCCGCGATCCGCTCCGGCGAGCTGTCGGCGACCGAGGTCGTGGAGGCGACGCTAGAAGCGATCGAGCGCCTCGACCCCGAGCTGAACGCGTTCGTCACGCTGTGCGGCGAGCGAGCGCTCGAGGAGTCACGCGCCGTCTCGCCCGGCGATTCGCGGCCGCTCGCGGGCGTGCCTGTGGCGATCAAGGACCTGACGGCGCTCACCGAGGGCGTGCGCACGACGATGGGCATGGAGGCGATGGGGGACTGGGTGCCCTCCCGGGACTCCTCGACGGTGCGGCGCCTGCGCCGGGCGGGCGCGATTGTGGTCGGCAAGACGAGCACGCCCGAGCTCGGGATCCTGCCGATCACCGAGCCCGCCCGCTTCGGCCCGACGCGCAATCCCTGGAATCGCGCCCGGACCCCCGGCGGCTCCTCGGGCGGGAGCGCCGCGGCGGTGGCCGCGGGCATGGTGGCGCTCGCGCACGGCAGCGA
>JACCXP010000345.1 GCA_013696905.1 Thermoleophilaceae bacterium | reverse complement strand
GTGTAGCCGCCGATCACCGAGAACGCGTCCTCCTCGCTCACGCGGTGGGCGCGCTTGCCGATCACCAGGCACAGCTCGGCCTCAGGGTCCACGCGCTGCGACAGCTCGGGGTAGTGCACCTCCGCCCCGGGCCCGACCACCGACGACGGCGGCTTCAGGAAGAGGATCGGCTCTCCGGGAACGGCGTTTCCGAGCTCCTCTGCATGAGAGGAGTAGTTGCGTCCCACGCACATGATCGAACGGGGGGTCACGGGCGCGAGCAGGCGCACGTCCGCGAGCGGCCCGATCGCCTCGGCGGGCATCAGGTCGACGAACGGCGTGCCGGTCGCCCCGAGCAGCTGGTCGCCGTCGACGACGCCCCACGAGGGGGCGCCGCCTGAGCGGTGGCGGACGATCCTCACTTACCGCCGCAGCTGTCAGCCGCCGCGGGGCGTGGCGAGGGCGGTGAGCTCGGCGATGCTCCCAAGCTCGTCCGCGTGCTCGCACGCCTCGCGCAGCGCGCGGGCGGAGTCGTGGCCGAGCGCAGTAGCGGCCAAGCGCTCGAACTTCACCCCCAGGCGCTCTCCCTGCTCGCCGAGGTCGGACGCAGGCACGCTCAGGTCGGCGCTCGCCGAGAGCTCGCGGCCGTCGCGCGTGGCGATCGCCGCAGACGCGCCGACGGCGTTGTCGTGGTCAGCGAGACGAGCCGAGACGCGGTCTCGCAGCGCGACAAGCTCCTGCGCGCGCACGCGCTCCTCCGTAAAGGCCGAGGGGTCGCTCGTATCGACGCGCGACAGGACCATCGCCGCGAGCGCGCGCAGGCTGAACTTCGCCTCGAGGCCTGTGCGCGGCTCCGCGATGTCGGCCACGTCGAGCGCCTGCTGGGAGACCTCGAGCCGCACGGACTCGATCTCTGAGGGGTCGAGCTCGTGCTCGTCGCGCAGCTCACGCAGCGCTTCGAGCGACGCGTGGGTCCAGTAGCACGCGGCGTGGTACTTGAAGAGCGTCCGCTCGATCAGGTGCCGGCCCGACACCGCCTCGAGCGCCGACGTGGGCGCGAGCGCTTCGGTCGCCACCGCCGCGAACCCGTGCGGGGCCTCGATCACGGCCTCCGAGCTCGTGAAGCCATCCGCCACGAGCACCGCGGAGAGCAGGCCGTTCATCGCAGCCTTGCCCGCATTGAGCGGCTTGGCCATCGTCCCGAACGACGCGTTGACGCCGGCGGCCTGCGTGCCGGCGAGCCCAAGCGCCCGCCCCCAGCCCTCATCGTCGAGGCCGAGCAGGCGGGCGCAGCCGGCTGCAGCGCCGAAGGTCCCGAGCGTCCCGGTCGCGTGCCAGCCGCGTGCGTAGTGGCTCGGGTTCACGAGCATGCCGAGCCGGCACTCGACCTCCACGCCCGCGACGATCCCCGCCAGGACCTCAACCCCCGGGGCGTCGAGACGTTCGCCGAGCGCCAGCACCGCGGATGCGACGGGCACGGTCGCGTGGCCGGGCAGCGCCAGGTGCACGTCGTCGTAGTCGAGTGCGTGCGCGGCGGTACCGTTGACAAGCGCCGCCAGTGACGCCGGGGCGCGCTCGCGCCGCCCGACCAGCGTCGCTTCGCCGGCGCCCGTGCCGGACTCGCGGGCCAGGATCGCCGCCGCGGGCTCCGCCGCCCCGGCTAGCGCCACCCCGAGCCAGTCCAGCAGGCAATGCCGCGCCACCGCCTTGGGCCGGTCGTGCAGCGGCGCCGCGCTCAACTCGCGACCCGCCGCGACCACCGCGGCCGTAGCGCCCGTGGAACGTGCGACTTCCGACTGGGTCTGACCGATCATGCATTCCCCCACCTGGTTGCCCGCGCCAACCGCGCCCACGGCGACCCGCCTACCCCCGGCGTCTTGCCGGTTGTCGGCGGAGGGTAACGACGGGCGCGGGGCTATCGCGGCCACGGAGCCAAATCGAGCCCCCGAAGAGGTGAACCCGCCCGTCACTTCAAGCGGCGCGCGTGCGCTGTGCCGGCCTGAGCGCCCGGGATACGGCGTCGGCCACGGGCTCCGCGCGCCCCACCGGCAGCGCCGCGGTCGTCACGCGCACGGCCGGTGGGCTCTCGATGCGGAAGGGGGTGCCCGCGCGGACGGCGATTCCCGCCTGAAGCAGCGAGTCGACGACCGGACTTTCCTCCGCGACGGGCACCCAGACGTTGGATCCGCTCGACCCGACCGCGGCGATCTCGCGCTCCGCGAGGGCGGCTAGCAGCGCCATGCGTCGATCGGCGTAGATCGAGGTGGCGCGGTCGAGCAGCGCGCGCGTGGCCGCGTCCGACCACAGCTCGACGACGACGCGCTGGAGGAGGTGGCTGACCCAGCCCGGGCCGACGAGCAGCCGCCCCTCGACGCGACTGACCGTGCGGGGGTCACCCGCAAGCGCCGCCACACGCAGGTCGGGACCGAGCGTCTTCCCGACCGAGCGGATCACCGCCCAGCGCTCGCGGTCGCCGGTGACGGTGTGGGCACGGGAGCCCGAGACGGCGCCGAGGTGGTCATCCTCGATCACGAGCGCTTGCGGCCGGCGCTCGAGCACCGAAGAGAGCGCGCTCGCACGGTCCGAGTCGAGCGCCGCCCCGGTGGGGTTGTGCCCGCGCGGGCTGAGCAAGACGGCCTCCGCGCCGCCGGCAAGCACTCGAGCCAGCGCGTCCGGAAGCAGCCCGTGCTCGTCGATCGCGACCGGACGCGGCACGAGTCCGAGCGCTCGCACCAGGTCGACGAGGCCGGTGTAGCCGGGGTCGGCGAGCGCGATCCGGTCGCCCTGCCTGAGATTCGCGCCGAGCACGCGCTCGACACCGTCGAGCGCGCCGCTGACGACGCAGAGGTGTCGCGCGGAGATGCCGTCGGCGGCGAAGGCGCGCCCCGCTATCGCGAGCAGCTCGTCGACGGCGGGCGCTGCGCCGTATAGCCGCTGCGGTAGCTCGACGCGCTTCAGCGCAGCGTTCAGGTCCGGCAGCAGGGTTGGGTCGGGGTTCCCGCTGGCTAGGTCCTGGACGCCCGGCGGGACCTGGGCAGAGCCGCGTGGCCCGGCCACTGGCGGGCGCTCGCTGACCCGGGAGCCGCTGCGCTCGTGGCTCACGATCAGCCCCCGGCGGCGCAGCTCGCGAAGCGCCGATGCCACGGTGGAGGGGCTGACTTCGAGGGTCGCCGCGAGGGCTCGCACGGAGGGCATCCGGTCACCGGCGACCAGGGTGCCGCGCTCGATCGCCGACTCGAAGCTCGCGGCGATCTCGCTGGCGGTTCTTCCCGTCGGCCGGTATTGTACTGGCCCACTCATGTATCTGTACTGTAACAGTTGAGCGAATGAGCGTGCAGACGAGGACCAAGCTCAAGCGCCTGCCCAAGCGAGCGGCATACGATCGCCCGACGGTCGACGCGATCCTCGACGAGGCGCTCGTCTGCCATCTTGGATTCGTCCACGAGGGGCATCCATTCGTGATCCCGACGCTGCACGCCCGCCACGGCGACGTGCTCTACGTGCACGGCTCGGCGGCGAGCCGCACGCTACGGGCGCTCGGCGGCGAGTTGTCGGTGTGCTTGACCGTCACGCTCGTCGACGGATTGGTGCTCGCGCGTTCCGCGTTCCACCACTCGGTCAACTACCGCTCCGTGGTGCTGCTCGGCCGGGCGCGCCTGATCGAGGACGCCGAGCGCAAGCTGCGAGCGCTCGAGGCCTTCAGCGAGCAGATCGTGCGCGGGCGGTGGGCGGACGTGCGGCCCCCGTCGCGCAAGGAGCTCAAGGCGACGACGGTGCTCGAGCTGCCGCTCGCGGAGCTCTCGGCCAAGGTCAGGAGCGGCCCGCCCGTCGACGACGAGGACGACTACGCGCGCGACACGTGGGCGGGCATCGTCCCGCTCGCGCTCGTGGCGGGTACGCCCGAGGACGATCCGCGGCTGCGCCCGGGGATCGCCGCACCGAGCTACGCGACCGCCTATTCGCGACCGAGCCGCCCCGGCTGAGCCATGGGACGAATCAGCGCAAGCCCGGTGATGCTGCGGCCGGCGACGGTCGCCGATAACGCGGCCGTGTGGCGCCTCGCCCAGCTCGACTCGAGCGCGGTCCCGACCGGCCCCGTCCTGATTGCAGAGGTCGGCGGGCGACCCCTGGCCGCGCGCGGGGTGCTCGACGGTCGGGCGACCGCCGACCCGTTCGAACGCACGGCGGAGCTGATCGACCTGCTGCGACTACGCGCCTCGCACCTGAGCGACCAACGCCCGCCGGGCGGCTTGGCGCCGCCGCTACGGCGCCGTCGGCTCGCACGCCCTGGAGCTCGCGGACGGCGATGGGCTCCGGCGTGGCGTCCGAGGAGCACCTAACGCGCCGGCGACCGCAGGCGGGCCGGCAGGTAGCGCGCGCCCGGACCGGAGCGGCCGGCGGCGTCGCCTGGGTTCGACAGCGCGCAGCGGCGCAGCGACAGGCAGCCGCAGCCGATGCACGACGTGAGACTGTCGCGCAGCAGCTCGAGTTCGGCGATCCGCTCGTCCAGCCGGCGCTGCCAGCCCGCCGAGAGCCGCCGCCAGTCGGCCACCGTCGGCGTGCGAGTGTCCGGCAGTCCCGCCAGGGCCTCCCGGACCTCGTCCAGGCTCAGCCCGACCCGCTGGGCCGACCGGATGAAGGCGAGCCGGCGCAGGGCGCTGCGGGGATAGCGGCGCTGGCGCCCGGCGCTGCGCTCGGCCGGCAGCAGCCCCTGGCTCTCGTAGAAGCGCAGGGCCGAGGGGGCCAGGCCAGAGCGTGCACCCAGCTCGCCGATGGTGAGCAGCTCCATCAGCCAATCCTACGCGGCTTGACCTCAAGTGCGCTTGAGGTTGCAGCCTCTGCTGATGACCACCCCCCGCACACTTCTGTCAGCCGAGAGCGACGACTCGACCCTCGACGTGCTCGAGGTGCTGCACACCCGCGTGCTGCGGCTCGACGGCCCCGACGGCGACCGGTTCCTGCTGTCCAAAGGCCACAACCCGCTGGCCTACTA
>JACCXP010000331.1 GCA_013696905.1 Thermoleophilaceae bacterium | reverse complement strand
CTGTGGGCCCCCGCCGGCCCCTATCTCAACACGGCGAGCTACGGCCTGCCGCCGGCGCCGGCCTTCGAGGCGCTCGAGGCGGCGCTCGCCGACTGGCGCGGCGGGCGCACGAGCTGGGAGGGCTGGGGTCAGGCGACCGAGCGCTCGCGCGTGCTGTTCGCGGAGCTCGTCGGGGTCGGCCCCGAGCGGGTAGCCGTGGGAGCGACGGTCTCGCAGCTGGTCGGCCTCGTCGCGGCCGCCCTCCCGCCCGGGGCACGCGTGCTGGTGCCAGACGTCGAGTTCACCTCGAATCTGTTCCCGTGGATGATGCGCGCGCAGGTCGAGTGCGTGCCCGCCGAGCGGCTGGCGGAGGCGATCGACGCGCGCACGCGCCTCGTGGCGTTCAGCGCGGTGCAGTCGGCCACCGGTGCTGTCGCCGACATCGATGCCGTCGTCTCCGCCGCGCGCCATCACGGCGCGCTGACAGTCGTCGACGCGACCCAGGCCTGCGGCTGGCTGGAGCTCGATGCCGCGCGCTTCGACGCGCTCGCCTGCGCCGCCTACAAGTGGCTGATGTCGCCGCGCGGCAGCGCTTTTCTGGCCCTCAGCGAGGAGCTGCTCGCGATCGTCGAGCCGCTGGCGGCGGGCTGGTACGCGGGCGAGGACCCGCCCGACTCCTACTACGGCCCACCGCTGCGATTGGCGGCCTCGGCACGCCGGCTCGACACGTCGCCTGCGTGGTTCTCGTGGGTCGGCACGGAGCCCGCGCTCGAGCTCGTGGGGCGGATCGGCGTCGAGGCGATCGGGGCGCACGACGTCGCGCTCGCGAACCGCTTCCGCGCGGGGCTCGGTCTCGAGCTCTCGGACTCGGCGATCGTCTCGGTCGACGTCGCGGGCGCCGAGCAGAGCCTCGAGCGCGCCGGCATCCGCGCCGCCGTGCGCGCGGGCTCCCTGCGCGCCTCCTTCCACCTCTACAACACACACGAAGACGTGGACGCCGCGCTCAACGCGCTCACCGGGTGAGCGCACCGGCGGCGCCCGCGGTCGCCCGGCTGGGGGTCGCGAGCTTCCTCGCCGTGATCGCCCTCCTGCACCTGCTCGATCGCCGCGACCCGCGCCTTCACCTCGTAAGCGAGTACGCGCTGTCGCGCCCGTGGCTGCTCGGCGCCGGGTTCATGGCGCTCGCCGTCGGCGGCGCCGGCTTGGGCGCAGCGCTGTGGCGCCTCACCCCGACGCTGCGCGGGCGCGCCGGTGCCGCCTGCTTCGGCGTGCTCGCGCTCGCCGCCGTGCTGCTCGGCCTCTACGCGACCGACCACGAGGGGACCGTGCCCGCCACGACTCCCGGCGGGCGCATCCACGACGCCGCCGCCGGGCTGCTGCTGCTCTCGCTGCTCCTGGGCCACATGCTCGCCTGGTCGGCGCTCGGGCCGGGCGCCGCGCGCCGGGTGCTGGCGCTGCTCGGGATCGCCCTTGTCGCGCTGCTCGCCCCGCGTACCCTCGCGCCGAGCTGGATCGGCGTTCACCAGCGGCTGCTGCTGGGAACTCTGATCCTCGGCCTGCTCGTGCTTGCCGCGCGCCTACGCAGGCGCGCGGACGAAGCGGCCGCTGCCACGCCACAGCTCGCAACGGTCGCCCGCGGCGGGCGGTAGGAGCCTATCCGGGCGGGTTCGCCGTGAAGGCCGTGGGCCTCGCTTGGTGTCGCATAGCGACACTTTCGGCCCACCTCCACCGCCAGGGCTCATCTATCCGTCCCAGACGACCTCGGCGCGCTCCGCGCCACGCCACGGGGCCAGCAGCTCGGCCTCGGCGGCGCCTACCCGGTCGAGCGCCTCGAGCGCGGGCATCTCTCCGAGCGTCCTCACCGCGGTCAGCACGATCGCGCGCGCCGCCTGTTCGTCGGGTGGGTCGAGCGCGGTCGTGAAGACGGCGAGGTCGGCGCGCGCCACCGCCATCGGCGCGCCGCGCAGGCTCGGCACGATCACCAGCGCGTCGAGGTCAGCCGGCAAGGCACCCTCGACGCGCGCCGCGAGCGCGATGCCGGCCGCATGAGGCGGCGTGTCCTGCAGCCCCACGACGGCCGCCGCCGCCGCCGAGCCGGGCGCGAGGCGAGTCGCGAGGTTGTGGCGCACGAGCCTCAGCGTGAGCGCCTCGCGCCGGCTCACCCTCGTTACGTCGACACCCATCAGGGAAGCGACGGTAGCTCGTAAGGTTGGCCGCTCGACTACCGGGAGGATGACCTTGAGGTACACGCAGTTGGGACAGACCGACCTGCAGGTCTCGCGCATCTGTTACGGCGCCTGGCAGGCCGGCGGCGACTGGGGCGGCGACGAGCAGGAGCTGCGCGACTCCGTCGCCCGCGCGCGCGAGCTCGGCGTCAACTTCTTCGACACCGCGCAGGCCTACGGCTGGGGCGCCTCGGAGCGGTTGCTGGGAGAGGTCCTGG
>JACCXP010000321.1 GCA_013696905.1 Thermoleophilaceae bacterium | reverse complement strand
GGCCCACAGGGCGCGAGCGGCGGCGAGGTCGCACGTCGGCGCCCTCACCGGGTCGGCGCGCTCGCCGCTCATCGCGCCGCGGTCACGCGCCCGATCCGCGCCACCGCCTCGGGCATCGCCGCGAGCGCCCGCTCGACCCCCGACCGATCGACGTCGAAGTGGGTGACCGCGCGCATCAGGCGACGACCGGCGGCGCCGATGTCGATCCCGCGCTCGAGCAGCGCCGCCTCGAGCGCCGGCGCGTCCTCGACCTCGAAGATGACGATGTTCGTCTCGACCATCTCGGGGTCGATCGTCAGACCCTCGACGCCCGCGAGCCCGTCGGCCAGCAGTCGTGCGTTTTCGTGGTCCTCGGCCAGGCGCTCGACGTTGTGGTCGAGCGCGTAGATCCCTGCGGCTGCCACGATCCCCGACTGGCGCATCGCGCCGCCCCACATCTGCTTGTAGCGCCAGGCCTCGTCGATCAGCTCGCGCGAGCCGGCGAGCGCCGCCCCGACCGGCGCGCCGAGGCCCTTCGTGAAGTCGATCCAGGCTGTGTCGAAGCGCGACGCGTAGTCGCTGGCGGAGACGCCCGCGGCCACCACCGCGTTAAGCAGCCGCGCTCCGTCGAGGTGCGTGCGCAGTCCGTGCTCGCGCGCCTTGTCGAGCACCGAGGCGATCGTCTCGAGCGGCCATACCCGTCCCCCGCCCATGTTCGTCGTCTGCTCGACCGAGACGAGTCGCGAGCGCGGCTGGTGCCGGTCGAGCGGGTCGCGCAGCGCGGCTTCCACCTGCGCGGCGTCGAAGATCCCGCCCTCTGCCTGAAGCGGGCGCAGCATCGCCCCCGACAGCGCGGCCGGGCCGCCCGACTCGGCGATGATCGGGTGCGCACGCTCGTGCAGGATCACCTCGTCGCCGCCGGGGCGGACGTGGAGGCGATAGCCGATGCCGTTGCACATCGTCCCGGTCGGGAGGAAGAGCGCAGCCTCGTGGCCGAGCAGCTCCGCGACGCGCTCCTGGAGCGCGTTCACGGTCGGGTCGAGGAAGCGCTGCTCGTCCCCCACCTCGGCCGCGGCCATCGCGCGCCGCATGCCCGCCGTGGGACGGGTCTGCGTGTCGCTGCGGAGGTTGACGACTTCCACGGCCGGCGACTCTAATCAGCCGCGCGCCGCCTTCGCTGCGGCGACGCCCTCGAGGAAGCGCTCGTCGGCGCCGTTGTCGGCGCTGCCCGCGACCTTTGGCCGCAGGCGCCCGGCGAGCTCGGCCGCGAGCCGCGACCGGGCAGCCGCCTCGATCGCCGCGCGGCGGTCGAGGAACCGCCGCACGGCGACGAGATCCTCGCTCGAGACGCCGCTCACGTCCCAGCGCTCGACCCCCTCGGGAAGCGCCTCGTCGGCCTCGGTTCGCGCGCGGCCGCGCCGATCGCCCCGGCGCACGCGCACGACGATCGTGCCCGCCGCCAGGTCGCCCAGGCGCTGGTTTCGCCGGGTCAGGAGGATCACAGCCGCGCCCAGGCCATAGGTGACCGGCGGCAGCAGGTCAACGAGCCGGACGATGTTGCGGATGGCCGAGTCCTTGAAGCGGACCGGCGCCCCGCCGAGGCGCACGACGCGCAGGCCGAGCGCGCGCTTGCCCGGCGAGCGTCCCGAGGCGAGCGTCTCGAACAGCACGTGGTAGCCGAAGACCACAGCGAAAAAGGCGAGTGATCCGATCGCGACGGCGACGGCCTCGGACGCGAAGCGAAAGAGCAGGACCGCGACGGCGGCGAAGGCCCCGAGCTCGAGCAGGAAGTCGATCAGGGCCGAGGCGAAGCGCGAGCCGACGCCGGCGAGCGCGAGCTCGACCTCGAGCCCCTCGGGCGTCGTGACCGTCAGCGTGTCCTCATACTCCATCGTGTGAACCTAGATCGTTTCGGGGCCGACCGGGAGCGCGACTGGAAGCAGCTCGAGGACCTCATCGGCGCCGCCAAGGGACGGCTGGAGCGGCTCGATCCGAGCCGGGTGAGGCGGCTCGGGGCGCTCTACCGCTCCGCCTCGGCCGACCTCGGGCTCGCCCGCCGGCGCTTCCCCGGCGATCCCGTCACGCAGCGGCTGGAGCTGCTCGTCACCGCCGCGCGCCTGCTCGTCTACGACACGAAGCCACGACGGCTGTCGCTGCTCGAGTTCGCCTCACGGACCTACTGGCGGCGGGTGCGCGAGCGTCCCGTGGCACTGCTCGTCGCCGCCGCGCTGCTGCTCGTGCCCGCCGCGCTCGCCGCGGGATGGTCGCTCGTCGATCCCGGCGCGGCCGCTGGGCTCGTGCCGGCGGAGTTCCGCGACGCCACCGAGCCCGGGCCACGCGGGACAGACCTCGGCCTGAGCGCCGCCGAGGAGGCGGCCTTCTCGAGCCAGGTCCTGACCAACAACATCCAGGTCACGTTCATGGCCTTCGCCGCGGGGATCGCCTTCGGCCTCGGCACCGCGCTCGTGCTGGTGTTCAACGGGCTGATCCTCGGCGCCATCGGCGGCCTGACCGTGAGCGCGGGCCATGGCGACTACTTCGTGGAGCTCGTCGCAGCCCACGGCGTGCTCGAGCTGTCGTGCATCGTGGTGGCCGGGGCGGCGGGGCTGCGACTCGGCTGGGCGATCGTCGACCCGGGCCGCTTGGCGCGTGGTGAGGCGCTCGTCGCCGAGGCGCGAAGGTCGGTCGAGATCGTGCTCGGCACCGCGCCGTGGCTCGTCCTCGCCGGCCTGATCGAGGGGTTCGTGAGCCGCGGCGGCGTCGCGGCGGGGCCGGTAGCGATCGTCGGGCTGGCGATCGGCGGGCTCTACTGGGCGCTGGTGGCGTGGCGCGGGGGCCCCGCTGCGGCCGTGGCGCTCACAACAGCCCGCGCGTCTTCGCCCTGATGTATGCCCGCGTGCAGGCCGCGCCGAGCGAGTCGGGCGGGGCCTCGATCACGTCCGCCCCCGCCGCG
>JACCXP010000309.1 GCA_013696905.1 Thermoleophilaceae bacterium | reverse complement strand
CGAGCCGGCGACACCGTCGTCGGCACCTTCCTGAACACGGGCTCGGCGATCAGCGCGGAGATCTGCGGGCGGGCGGGCTTCGACTGGTTGCTGATCGACCTCGAGCACGGCTCAGGCTCCGAGGCCGACCTCCAGCACCAGCTCCACGCCGTCGCGGGCACGGGGTCGGCCGCGATCGTGCGCGTGGAGTCGAACGCCCGCCCGCGCGTCGCGAAGGCGCTCGATCTCGGCGCCGACGGGATCATGTTCCCTCAAGTTCACTCGGCCGACGAGGTGCGCGCCGCGGTCTCCTACCTCAAGTACCCACCCGAGGGCGTGCGCGGCCTCGCCTTCTCCAATCGCGCGCACGCGTTCACGCCGCGCGACCTGTCGGCGGTCGAGGCCGCCAACGAGCGTGTCGCCGGCGTGATCCAGATAGAGAGCGCGACCGCGGTCGCCGCCGCCGGGGAGATCGCAGAGGTCGACGGGGTCGACGCGCTCTTCGTCGGCCCCAACGACCTATCGCTGTCGCTCGGGGTGCACGGGCAGTACGAGCACCGGCGCTACCTGGCGGCAGTCGAGCGTGTCGCCGAGGCGACCGCTGCGGCCGGCAAAGCGGCGGGCGTGCTGGTGCCGGCGCCCGAGGGCCTCGACCCCTACCTCGCGCGCGGCTACCGCCTGCTCACCGTGGGCTCCGACGGCGCCTTCCTCGTCGCCGGTGCGAAGGGCGCGCTGGAGGGAGCCCGGGCGCGCGCCGCCGCTCGGGACTGAGCCCTGGGGCGCATCCTCGCCACCGGTCCGCTGGCGCCGCCCGCACCAGAGATCCTCGGCCCCCATGGCGAGCTCGTGGTGGCGCCCGACGATCGCGAGTCGACGCTGCTCGGACTCGCCGCTGAAGCCGTCGCGCTGGTAGTGCGCGGCTCGGTGCCGATCACCGCCCGTTTGATCGCGGCCGCGCCCTCGCTGCGCGTGATCGCGCGCAGCGGCGTCGGCTACGAGTCGATCGACGTGGGCGCCGCAAGCGCACGAGGCATACCGGTCGTGATCACACCCGACGCGGGCGCGCAGGCCGTGGCCGAGGGGGCGATCGCGCTGATGCTGTCGCTGACGAAGCGGCTAGGCGCGCTCGACGCCGCCGTGCGCGAGGGGCGCTATGCCGAGCGCGACCGGCTCGAGGTCGGCGACCTCGACGGCGCGACGCTCGGCGTCGTCGGCCTCGGGCGCATCGGGCGCAAGGTGAGCGCGCTCGGCCGCGCGTTCGGCATGCGGGTGCTCGCCCACGACCCGGTCGCGAGCCCCGACGATGGAGTCGAGATGACCGACCTCGACACGCTCTTCTCGCGCGCCGGGCTGGTCTCGCTGCACGCGCCGCTCACCGATGCCACCCACGGCCTCGTGGACGAGCGCCTGCTGGCGCTGATGGGCCCGGACGCGGTGCTCGTCAACCTCGCTCGCGGGGGCTTGATCGCGTCGCTCGACGACCTGCTCACGGCGCTCAACTCGGGCCGGCTTGCGGGCGTCGGCCTCGACGTGTTCGAGCCCGAGCCGCCTGACGTCTCGCACCCGCTGTTCGCCGACCCACGGGTGCTGCTCTCGCCGCACGTGCTCGGGATGTCGCATCAAGCCAAGCGGCGGATCTTCCGCGCGATGAGCGAGGGGATCGTTGCGGCGCTTCGCGGCGAGCGCCCGGAGGCCGTGGCGAATCCGGAGATCTACGTGTAGGTTACTTTTCGTAAGCGTTGTCCAAGTCTCGAACATCAGCCGAGGAGACAGGCATGACAAGCGAGCCACAGGCGGCTTCTGGCGAGCGGCGGGCGAGCCCGGCGATCGATCCGCGGGTCGGCATCGGGCACGTGCACCTCAAGGTCTCGGACCTCGATCGCGCGCTCGACTTCTACGTCGCCGTGCTCGGCTTCGAGCTGCAACAGCGCTTTGGCCCCCAGGCGGCCTTCGTCTCCGCCGGCGGCTACCACCACCACATCGGACTCAACACCTGGCAGAGCGCTGGCGGCGCTCCGCCCCCACCGGGCCGCACCGGCCTCTTCCACCTCGCGATCCTCTACCCGGACCGTGCGACGCTGGCCGATGCCGTGCGCCGCGTGCTCGCTGCCGGTGTCGCTCTCGAGGGCGCCTCGGACCACGGGGTCAGCGAGGCGATCTACCTGCGTGACCCCGACGACAACGGCGTCGAGCTCTACCGTGACCGCCCCCGTGAGGAGTGGCCGCGGCCGCGCGACGGCGAGGACGGGATCGCCATGTTCACGGCGCCGCTCGACCTTCACTCGCTGCTGGCGGAGACCTCGTGACCGCTCTCGAACTGACCCGCATCAACTAAACCCCCTCGATGAGGAGACCCGATGCGCATACGGCCCTCGCTCGGCGCGACCCGAGGGCCGTGCACCGCCTGATCCGTCAGCGAGGGCCGAACAGGGGCCGCTTCAAAGCGTCGGCGGTCGTCCTGGCGACAGCCGTCGCCCGCGTGGCTGCCTGAGGCCACGCCAGCAGCAGCGCGGCGAACGCGACACCGACGCAGGCGAGCAGCCAACCGAGGTCTGGGCCGCCCGCACCGGCGGCGATGTCGCGCGCGGGCACGGAGGGCGCCGCCGGCTCAGGCGTGGCGGGCGCTCGCGAGGCACGACCAAGGGCGGCTGACGGC
>JACCXP010000300.1 GCA_013696905.1 Thermoleophilaceae bacterium | reverse complement strand
ACCGCACCCGCATGCTGGAGGACCTGTCGCGAACGTTCGCCGAGAACGGCATCAACATCCTCGAGGCCCGCTGCACCGTCGACCACCCGATGGTCAAGAACCGGTTCGTGGTCGAGGTCGGCGACGCGCAGGCGCTGAAAGCGTGTGTCGCGCGGCTGCGAAACGTCGAGTCGGTCTTCGACGCCTACCGCGTCACGCCCACCGGCTGAGCCGCCCGCTCAGCGCAGGACCGCGAGTGAGCGCGGGGCAATCGCGAGCTCGACGTCCTCGAACGGCCCCAGGTGCTCGCCGTCGAGCGCGAGCGGGAACGGGCCGTCGAGGGCGACCACGCGCACGGGGTCTTGCACCTCGATCGAGGTCACGTCGGCGTGGCCCGCGGCCCCGGCGCCGAACAGCCGCGGAAGCAGCGTCACCAGGTCGATCAGCCGCGCTCGCTCGAGCACCGACACCGACAACGTCCCGCTCTCTAGCCCGGCTCGTGGCGCGACACGGATCGGGCGCGCACCGAAGAACGACAGTGGATCGGCGTTCTGCGCGATCACCGTCACGCCGTCGATCGCTCGGCCACCGAACTCGACGCGCACCCGCCGCGAGTCGAGCAGGTACTCCCCGAAGAAGCTCCGCAGCGCCGCATAGGCGAAGTAGTGCTGGCGCAGGCGAGCCTTGAGGCGCGGCCGGCGCTCGACGCGCGCCACCATGCTCGCGTCGAGCCCGATCCCGGCGGCGAACAGGAAGTGGCGCCCGCCGACTCGCCCGGTGTCGATCCGCCTCGGCTCGAGCCGGCCGGCCATGTCGAGCAGCCGCTCGGCGGAGTCGATCACGTCGCGGGGGATCCCGAGCAGCCTCGCGAACACGTTCGTCGCCCCGCCCGGCAGCAGGGCGAGCGGCGTGGCCGAGCCGGCGAGGCCGCTTGCGACCTCGCTGACGGTGCCGTCGCCGCCGAACGCAACCACCACGTCGAAGCCCTGCTGCGCCGCTCCGCGGGCAAGCTCCGTCGCGTGCCCGCGCTCGCGCGTGCGCACCGCCTCCACCGCGTAGCGGCCCTCGAGTGCGTGGATCACGAGCCGCTCGATCCGCGCGGAGACCGTGGTCGCCTGCGGGTTCACGATCACAAGCATGCGCTCAGGGCGCCGCGGGCCGTCCAACGTGTCGTCTACCGGCGCGGCGAGGCGGGGGTCAAGCCCGGATCATCCCGAGCAGCTGGTCGCGCTTCTCCTCCATGTGCGTGGCGGATACGACCGACTCGAGCGTCAGGCGCAAGAGCGGCTCGGTGTTGGAGGGGCGGACGTTGAAGTGCCAGTCGTCGTAGTCGACGGACACGCCGTCGAGCTCCGACAGCTCGCCGTCCCCGTAGCGCTCCTTGATCTCCGCCATCTTCGCATCGGCGTCTGCGACCTCTGAGTTGATCTCGCCGGAGATGAAATAGCGCTCGCGCAGCGGGGCGAGCAGCTCGCTCATGCGCTTGCCCTCGACCGACAGCAGTTCGAGGATCAAGAGCGCCGGGATGGTGCCCGAGTCGGCGCAGTAGAAGTCGCGGAAGTAGTAGTGGCCCGAGACCTCGCCGCCGAACGCCGCGCCCTCGTCGCGCATGCGCGTCTTGAAGAAGGCGTGGCCGACGCGGTTTCGGTGCGCCGTGCCGCCCGCGCGCTCGACGAGCTCGGCGACGGCACGGCTGGCGCGGACGTCGTACAGGATGTGGGCGCCCGGCTCCTTGCGCAGGATCGACTCCGCCAGCAGCGCCGTCAGGAAGTCGCCGGCGACGAACTCGCCGGTGTCGTCGATGAAGAAGCAGCGGTCGGCGTCGCCGTCCCACGCGATGCCGAGCTCCGCCGCCTCCTCGCGCACCTTGTCGACGACGAAGCGGCGGTTCTCCTCGAGCAGCGGGTTCGGCTCGTGGCCTGGGAACTCGCCGTCGGGCGTCCAGTAGGTCTGCACCTGCTCGAGCGGCATGTTGTCGAGCAGCGGGCCGACCATCGGGCCGGCCATGCCGTTGCCGCCGTCGAGCACGACCTTCGCCTGGCGCAGGCTCCCGGGGTCGATGAAGGTCAAGGCCTCGGCCCTGAACGCCTCGCCGACATCCTCCTCGGCGTAGGAGCCGCGCTCACCCCCGGGCTCGCCGAGCTCACCGCTCGCTGCGATGCGACCCACCTCGGAGATGCCGGCGTCGCCCGAGAGCGCGATCGCGCCGCGCTTGACGAGCTTCGCGCCGGTGTAGGAGCGCGGGTTGTGCGAGGCCGTGCACATCAGCCCGCCGTCGAGCCCGCGCGAGCCGACGGCGAAATAGAGCATCTCGGTCCCGACCTGGCCGACGTCGAGGACGTCGGCGCCCTCGTCGCGCAGGCCGTCCGCGTAGCGCGCCGACATCGCCTGGGCCTCGAGGCGCATGTCGCGCCCGAGGCCGACGCGAAGCTCCCCGGTGCGCTTGCCCTCCTCCTCCGCCAGCACGCGCGCGAACGCGCGCCCGATCAGGTAGGCCCCGTCCTCGTCGAGCTGCTCGCCATAGAGGCCGCGGATGTCGTACGCCTTGAAGGTCGACAGGTCGAGCACGGCCGCAGCCTATTCCAGTGCGCTACGAGAACCGCTCGGACAGCTCCCGCCACGAGTCGCCGAGGGCCTGCGGCAGCACGCGCGTCGAGCCGATCACCGGCATGAAGTTCGTGTCGCCGCCCCAGCGCGGCACGACATGAAGGTGCATGTGATCGGCGATTCCGGCGCCGCCGGCAGCGCCCTGGTTGACCCCGATGTTGAACCCCTCGGGCGCGTAGACCTCGCGCAGCGCGCCGATCCCCCGCTGCGTCAGGGTCATCAACTCGAGCAGCTCACGCTCGTCGAGCTGCTCGATCGACGGCACGTGCTTGAAGGGGGCGACCATCACGTGCCCGTTGTTGTAGGGGTACGCGTTCAGGATCACGAAGCAGCGCTCGCCGCGATGGACGATCAGGGCGCGCTCGTCGTCGCCGAGCTCCGGCTTGGCGCAGAAGACGCACTCGTCGGCCTTGTCGCCGCGGATAAAGTCGAGCCGCCACGGGGCCCACAGCCGCTGCTCGCCCACCTAGAGCAGGCCGCGCCGGCGGAAGTAGTAGAGCAGGCCGACGAGCATCACGACCAGCGCGGCGATGATCGCCCAGAAGGCGGTCCGCGAGCCTTCCCCGGGCACGCCCACGTTCATGCCCCAGATCGAGGCCACGAGCGTCAGCGGCGTGATCACCATGGTCACCGCGGCGAGCATGCGCAGCGAATCGTTCTGGCGGTGCGAGATCACCGACTCGTTGGTGTCCTCGAGCGCCTCGACGACCTCCTTGTAGTTCTCGAGCATGTCCCAGATGCGCTCGGAAGCGTCGACGATGTCGTCGAAGTAGACATCCATGTCCTCGGCCAGATAGCGCTGCTTGTTGCGCTCGAGGTCCCCCAGCACCGGGCGCTGCGGTCGGATGATCTTGCGGAAGTTGATGATCTCCTGCTTGGCGTTCGAGATGTCGCGGACGACGTCGTCGGAGAGGCCCTCGAAGATGTCGCCCTCGATCCGGTCGAGCTTGTTGCCGATCTTGCGCAGCATCGGGAAGCAGTAGTCGAAGCAGTCGTCGACGATCTTGTAGAGCAGGAAGCCCGACCCCTTCGAGAACAGCGACTCGCGCGCCTCCTCGGAGGTCCGGCAGCGCTCGAACAGGTACTCGACCGGCTTGAGCGGCGAGTTCGGAAGCGTGATCAGGTAGTCGGGCCCGATGAAGATGTCGAGTTCGCCCGCGTTGAGCCGCCCGACGGACTTGTCGAAGACGGGGAAGTTGAGGACGATGAAGAGGTAGTCGGGGTACTCGTCGATCTTTGGCCGCTGGTTGCGCGAGGCGACGTCCTCGTAGTCAAGCGGATGGAAGTCGAAGTGCTCCTGGAGCCAGGCGCGGTCGACCGGCCCCGGCTGCTCGATGTGGATCCAACGGAGCTCGCCGTGGCGAACGACTTCGACGTTGGGCTCAGGCGGCCCTGTGGGCGCGGCGATCGGCCCGACGCGAGCGCGCGCGGATCGACGAATGCGTGGCTTCGGAAGGTTCGGCAT
>JACCXP010000290.1 GCA_013696905.1 Thermoleophilaceae bacterium | reverse complement strand
ACTCCGTGCAAGTCGATCACTACCGCGAGCACAACGCCGCGGAATTGAACGCCGAGCTGGAGTTCTCCCGCAACAAAGAGCGCTACACGTTCCTGCGCTGGGGCCAGACGGCGTTCGACAACTTCGCGGTCGTGCCGCCGGACACGGGGATCGTCCACCAGGTCAACCTCGAGTTCCTGGCGCGCGTGATCGAAGCACGCGACGGCCAGGCCTTCCCGGACACGCTCGTCGGCACCGACTCGCATACGACGATGATCAACGGCCTCGGAGTGCTCGGCTGGGGCGTCGGCGGGATCGAGGCCGAGGCGGCGATGCTCGGGCAGCCGATCTCGATGCTGCTGCCCCAGGTCGTCGGCTTCAAGCTGAGCGGCGAGCTGCCCGAGGGCGCGACCGCGACCGACCTCGTGTTGACCGTCACCCAGATGCTGCGCGCGAAGGGCGTCGTCGGCAAGTTCGTCGAGTTCTTCGGCCCCGGCCTGCCCAACCTCGCGCTCGCGGACCGGGCGACGATCGGCAACATGGCGCCCGAGTACGGCGCCACCTGCGGCATCTTCCCGGTCGACGCGGAGACGCTGCGCTACCTCGAGTTCACCGGCCGCCCGGCCGAGCTCGTCGCGCTCGTCGAGGCCTACGCCAAGGAGCAGGGCCTCTTCCACGACGAGCACACAGGCGACGCCGTCTACTCGGACGCGCTCGAGCTCGAGCTCTCGACCGTCGAGCCAAGCATCGCCGGGCCGAAGCGCCCCCAGGACCGCGTGCCGCTGCGGCTTGCAAAGGACGCCTACCTGACGGCGCTCGCGGACTACGTGTCAGGCGGCGATGACGAGCCCCCCGCCGGCTCGCCCGAGCACGCCTCCGAGGAGTCGATGGATGCGAGCGACGCCCCGGCCGCGACGGCCGGCGTGACGGGTGAGGGCGACCCGGATATGGCGCCCGAGCCGGCCATCTCCGCCGACGCCGTGGCCGTCGCCGAGCGCGCTCGCACGAGCGTGCCGGTCACGCTCGCCGACGGCACCGAGGCCGAGCTCGACCACGGGCGTGTGGTGATCGCCGCGATCACGAGCTGCACGAACACCTCCAACCCCTCGGTCATGCTGGGCGCCGGCCTCGTGGCGAAGAAGGCCGTCGAGCGCGGCCTCACGAGCAAGCCATGGGTGAAGACGAGCCTCGCGCCCGGCTCGAAGGTGGTCACCGAGTACCTCGACCAGGCCGGGCTGACCGCGCCGCTCGTCGAGCTCGGCTTCGACCTCGTCGGCTACGGCTGCACGACCTGCATCGGCAACTCGGGGCCGCTGCCGGACGAGATCTCCAAGGCCGTCGTCGACTCCGACCTCGCGGTCTGCTCGGTCCTGTCGGGGAACCGCAACTTCGAGGGGCGCATCCATCCCGAGGTGAAGCTCAACTACCTGGCCTCGCCGCCGCTCGTCGTCGCCTACGCGCTCGCCGGTCGCATGGACATCGACCTGCTCAACGAGCCGCTCGGGGAGGCCTCGGACGGCGAGCCCGTGTACCTGTCGGACATCTGGCCCTCCCAGCGCGAGGTGGTCGAGACGATCGGCGCGGCCGTCCAGTCCGACATGTTCCGCCGCTCCTACGGCGAGGTCTTCGAGGGCGACGACAACTGGCGCTCGCTCGACGTGCCGAAGGGGGACCGCTACACGTGGGAGGATGACTCGACCTACGTCAAGCGCGCGCCCTACTTCGACGACATGCCCGCCGACGCGCCCGCGGGCTTCAGGGCGGTCGAGGGGGCGCGCGTGCTCGCGGTGCTCGGCGACAGCGTGACGACCGATCACATCTCACCCGCCGGCGCGATCAAGCAGGACTCACCCGCGGGGCGCTACCTCGTCGAGCGCGGCGTCGAGCGGCGCGAGTTCAACTCCTACGGCTCGCGCCGCGGCAACCACGAGGTGATGATGCGCGGCACGTTCGCAAACGTCCGCCTGCGAAACCACCTCGCGCCCGGCACCGAGGGGGGAGTCACGCTGCACCTGCCGGACGGCGACGAGACGTCGATCTTCGAGGCCGCCATGCGCTACGCCGAGGAGGACGTGGCGCTAGGCGTGCTCGCCGGCAAGGAGTACGGCTCCGGGTCCTCACGCGACTGGGCGGCGAAGGGTCCCCGCCTGCTGGGCGTGCGCTTCGTGATCGCCGAGAGCTACGAGCGCATCCACCGCTCGAACCTGGTCGGGATGGGCATCCTGCCGCTGCAGTACGCGGCCGGCGAGTCGGCGTCCTCGCTCGGTCTCGACGGTCACGAGGTCTACGACTTGGCGCCGCTCGAGGACGGTGCGGAGACGCTGCGGGTGACAGCGACGCCGGACGACGGCGAGCCGATCGAGCTCGAGACGCGGGTGAGGATCGACACGCCCAACGAGTGGCTCTACTACCGCCACCAGGGCATCCTGCACTACGTGCTGCGCCAGCTGCTCGCACGGGCCGGCGGCTAGCGCGAGGCAGCTCGCCGGCGTCCTACCGCGCGCGGGCGGCGGTCATCAGCCGGTCGAGCCGGTGCCAGAACGTCCGCCTCGCCTCGGCGTCCACGCGCTGGGGGGCGTTGTGGTCATCCACGTCGGGGTCGTCGACGACCTCCAGCCGTCGCCAGCGCCTGGGCACCTGTACCGCGCCCTCGACGAGCGCGCGCGCGGCCTCTTCGCCGACGACACGGTCGTCGGCGCCCACTACGGCCACGATCTGCGTGGTGGATGGGATCAGTGCCGGGTCGGTTGCCGGGATGAGGCCTGGGAATCCCCGCGCGCGCCGGCCCGGGTAGACGGCGAAGACCGCTCGGGCCGGAGGCAAGCCGGCGCTCGGAGCGGCGGCGGCGTAGTCCGCGGCCAGTGCGCCACCGGCGGAGTGCCCGGTTACGACCAGCGAGCCCGTAGCGACCTCCACCTCCTCGAGCGCCGCCCGCACGCCGTCGAGGGCGTCATCGAGCCAACTGAGCGGCAGCGACCCGAGGGCGGGCTCATACGTCGGGTAGACGACCGCGTTGCCGCCGGCAACGAGGTGTTCGAGCCACGGTCCGTAGCGCTCCGGGTCGACGAGGCGCCAGCCGTGCAGGAAGATCACCGTGGGGAGCGGCCCGTCGCGACCAGCGGGCTTCAGCACGACCGCCCCCTCCGCGCCGCGGCCGACCTCGATCCGCTCGATTCCCGCGCGCTCGCCGCCGCCGCAGCCGGCCAGCGTCACCGCCACGAGCAGCGCCAGCGTGCACGTGGCAAGGCGATGAGGCCTGCTTCGGCCCGCCCCCAAGCCAGGTTGCATCGCAGGTGTCGGTCGGTATCTGCTCCGTAACGACGCGGCGGTCATCGGTCTCACCGTAGGCCCATGCTCCTCTTGCGCGGTAGCTTCTCCACGGTGGCCGAGAACCTCTCCCGCCAGATCCTCCGCGACCACCTGGTGGAGGGCGAGCTGAAGCCAGGCTCCCCGATCGCGCTGCGCGTCGACCAGACGCTGCTCCAGGACGCGACCGGGACGATGGCCTGCATGCAGTACGAGCAGCTCGGCGTTCCGCGCGTGAAGGTCGATCGCGCGGTGCAGTACATCGACCACAACGTCATCCAGCTCGACTTCAAGAACCCGGACGACCACCGCATGCTGCAGGCGCTCGCGCGCAAGCACGGGATCGACTACTCGCGCCCGGGCAACGGCATCTGCCACTACGTGCACATCGAGCGCTACGCGAAGCCCGGCGACATCCTCGTCGGCGCCGACTCGCACACGCCCACGAGCGGCGCACTCGGGATGATCGCGATCGGCGCCGGCGGCCTCGACGTCGCCGTCGCGATGGGCGGCTATCCGTACGAGATCGCGTGTCCTGAGATCGTCGAGGTGTGGCTCGAGAACACGCTGGCGCGCCCGTGGGTGCAGGCTAAGGACATCATCCTCGAGTTGCTGCGCCGACTGTCGGTGAGCGGCGGCAAGAACAAGATCTTCGAGTTCACGGGTCCCGGGACCGCCGACCTGTCGGTGCCCGAGCGCGGCACGATCGCGAACATGATCGCCGAGCTCGGCGCGACCTCCGCGGTGTTTCCGCCCGACGAGAGGACGCGCGACTGGCTCGAGCTCCAGCAGCGCGCGGACGACTTCCGCGAGATCGGGCCCGAGGACGGCGCCGCCTACGACGAGCGCGTCGAGATCGACCTCGCGCTGCTCGGGCCGCTCGTGGCGAAGCCCCACAATCCCGACAACGTCGTGCCGGTCGAGGAGGTCGCGGGAACCGAGATCGCCCAGGTGTGCATGGGCTCGTCGGTCAACTCGGGCTACTTCGACCTCGCACTGCCTGCCGCCCTGCTGGCCGACCGCGGCGGCCAGATCGTGCACCCCTCGATCGCCGCCACAGCCACCCCCGGCTCACGCCAGATCCTCACGGCGATCGCCGAGTCGGGCGTGTACCAGCAGCTGATCGAGGGCGGGGTGCGGATGCTCGAGCCGGTCTGCGGGCCGTGTGTGGGGATGGGCCAGGCGCCGCCGTCGGGCTCGAACTCGCTGCGCACCTTCAACCGCAACTTCCCCGGCCGCTCGGGCACGCCCGAGGATTCCGTCTACCTGTGCTCGCCCGCCGTCGCCGCGGTGTCGCAACTCTCGGGGAGGATCGAGGACCCGCGCGAGTACGGCGACGCCCCGGAGCCGCTCGCCCCGCCCGAGCTTCGCCCCTACGTGGACGACGTCCACATCTTCGCGCCCGCCCCGCCCGAGGAGGCCGAGCGGATCGAGATCCCGCGCGGCCCGAACATCAAGACGCCGCCCGAGCACGTGCCGCTCGAGGACTCGCTCGAGGCGAGGATCGCGACGGTCCAGCCCGACGACATCTCGACCGGCGACCTCGCCCCCGACGGCGTCGTCGTGATGAGCTACCGCTCGAACATTCCCGCGATCGCCGAGTTCACCTTCCAGGCGCGCGACCCCGAGTTCCGCGGGCGGATGAAGGAGTGGGGGAGTGGCTTCATCGTCGGCGGGCACAACTACGGCCAGGGCTCGTCACGCGAGCACGCCGCGCTTGCGCCGCTTCAGCTCGGCGTCAAGGCTGTTTTCGCGAAGTCCTTCGCGCGCATCCACCGGCGCAACCTCGTCGCCCAGGGCATCCTCGCCCTGACGTTCGTCGACGAGTCCGATTACGACCTTGCCGAGGTCGGCCAGACGTGGTCGCTGCCGTCGGTGAAGCAGGAGCTCGACGAAGGATCGGAGACGATCACAGCGCTCGTCGGGGACTCCGGCGACGAGATCTCGCTCACGCACGACTATGCTCCGAAGGAGCGCCGGATCCTGGTCGATGGCGGGCTGCTGCACTATCTGCGCGAGCACGGCCGGCAGGCGACCGGACTCGACTCGAAGCCGCCCCCGGGCGGGGCAGACAATCCGAGCGGCGGCGCGTCGATCGCGTAGAGCCGCTCCGCCTCACTTGGGCCTCTCGATCGTCGTGCGCCTGAGTGTCAGGTTCGACGTGATCGCTACCTGACGTCGTGGACGCGGTCTACCCGCCCCCCGGCCCACTCGTCGACCGCACGCACCTTGTCGGCGAGCGTCTGCTCCGGGCGGTCGCGGCGCTCGTCGAGCTTGAGGATCGTGTAGACGCGCGGGCGGCCCGACTCGAAGGGCACCTGCGACATCTCCTGCACGAGCGCGAAGATGTCGGCGGCGTCGCCTTGGAGGTGAGTGCCCATGCCGTGCATCTCGAAGACGACCTTGTCCTGCGCGCCGAGCCGGCGCTTGACCTCGGCCAGGATCTCGCTCACGCTGGCGCTCTCGCCGCCGCCGAGCGGGATGATCGTGAAGTCGGCCGTAGCCACGGCCGTGACCCTACCTGGAAGGACGCCGCCCGATGACGCGCGAGACCGTGTTCACGCTCGAGGCCACGCCGATCAAGTACGGCCCGGGAGCCTCGACGGAGGCCGGCTGGGAGCTGGCCCGCCTCGGCGCCCGGCGCGTGATGCTGCTGTCGGACCCGGGCGTGATCGCAGCGGGCATCACGGGGCGCGTGCGAGATCGGATCGAGGGCGAGGGGATCGAGTGTGTGCTGTTCGACCGCGTCGGCGTCGAGCCGACGCTCGAGTCGTTCCAGGAGGCTGCCGACTTCGCGCTCGACGGCGGCTTCGACGGCTTCGTCGGTGTGGGCGGCGGATCGAGCCTCGACACGGCCAAGGTCGCCGACCTGATCGCGACCCACGGCGGCGAGATCATGGAATGGGTGAACGCACCGGTGGGCGGCGGGCGCAAGCTGCCGGCGCCGCTCAAGCCGCTGCTCGCGATCCCCACGACGGCCGGCACCGGCTCCGAGGCCACGACCGTCGCCGTGCTCGCGCTGCCCGAGGAGCGGGCGAAGGCGGGGATCTCGCATCGCTACCTGCGCGCCCACCAGGGCATCGTCGATCCCGAGCTCACGCGCTCGATGCCCGCCGAGGTGACGGCGGCGTGCGGGCTCGACGTGGTCTGCCACGCGGTCGAGTCGTTCGTCGCGCGGCCGTTCGACGCGCGCGAGGCGCCCGCCACGCCCGACGAGCGCCCGCCCTATCAGGGCGCGAACCCGGTCGCGGACATCTGGTCGGGACAGGCGATCGAGTACGGCGGGCGCTACCTGCGCCGGGCGGTCGCCGACGGCGACGACATGGAGGCGAGGGGCGCGATGATGCTCGGCGCGACCATGGCCGGGGTCGGCTTCGGATCGGCCGGGACCCACATCCCACACGCCTGCTCGTACCCGGTCTCTACCCTCAAGCAGGCCTATCAGCCGCCGGGCTACCCCGACGACCATCCCTTCGTGCCGCACGGCATATCGGTGATCGTCACCTCCGCCGCGGTCTTCCGCTACACGTTCTCGGCCGACCCCGAGAAGCACCGCCGCGCCGCCGAGCTGCTCGCCGGCGAGCCGATCCCCGAGGCCGACGAGAACACCCTGCCCGAGCTGCTGCTCGACCTGATGCGCGACGTCGGCGCGCCGAGCGGGCTGCGCGCGCTCGGCTTCGACGAGGGGGACGTGGAGGCGCTCGTCGAGGGCACGCTCAAGCAGCGGCGCCTGCTGGCGGTCGCGCCGCGTGAGGTCGGGCCGAACGAGGTCGCGGCGATCCTGCGCGAGTCGATGGAGAACTGGTAGGGCGGGGCTAGGGCTCGCGCGAATGGAGCCGCGCCCAGAAGCGGCTGCCGAGCTCCATGCCGGCGGGCATGAACGCCATCGTCATCTGATCCGTAGCCGCCGCGCGCAGCGCGTTGCGCAGCTGGGAGCCGACACCCTCGCGCGGCGGCAGGTCGATCTCGATCTCGACGCTGCTGCCGTCGCGGCTGCGGGAGACGACCGCGCCAAGCTGGTCGAGCAGCTCGAACATGGGGCGGTTCGAGCTGTGCACTACGGCGCTGAAGCGGCGCACGCCCTCGGCGCGGGCGCGCTCGACGAGCTGCGCCAGGAGCGCCGTGCCGACGCCGCGGTGCTGCCAGCCGTCGACGACCGTGACGGCGACCTCGGCGACGCCGAAGTCGTGCTCTGAGCGGACGAAGCGCGCGACGCCGATTCCCTCCCACCGCTTCGGGTGCACCGCGACGAGCGCCTCGTGGTCGTGGTGGTCGACCTCGGTCAGGAAGGCGAGCTCTTGGGGCGTGAGCTGATTCTTCGGGGAGAGGAAGCGCCGGAAGCGCGACTCCTCGCTGAGGCGATCGAAGGAGGCCTTGAGCAGTCGCTTGTCGTCCCGGACGATCGGCCGGATCGAGATCTCCGTACCGTCCTTGAGCCGCAGGCTGCGGGTGGATGTCGTGGTGTAGGTGACCTCCATGTGATAGCAGCCGGCACGGAGGCCGCCCTTCACATCCGGCTGGACCCCCGCTCTTAGCGTCCATTACGCTGCCGCGCGGATGGCGCGCGTGCTGATCGTCGGCTGCGGCTGCCGCGGCCGCTCGCTCGCGATCGCTTTGCTCGCCGAGGGGTACGCGGTGCGCGGCACGACACGCGATCCGACGCGGACGCACGAGCTCGCGGCGAGCGGCGTCGAGGGCGTGGTCGCCGACCCGGATCGCCTCGCCACGCTGACGCCTCACCTCGAGGGCGTGAGCGCGCTGTGCTGGTTGATGGGGAGCGCGTCCGGCGCGACGGCGCAGGTGGGCGCGCTGCACGGTCCGAGGCTGCGCTCGCTGCTCGAGGCGCTCGTCGACACGCACGTGCGCGGATTCGTCTACGAGGGCTCGGGGGCGCTCGAGCGCGGGCTGCTCGCGGAGGGGGCGGGCACGGTCCGAGACGTCGGGGAGACCTTCCACATGCCGGTCGCGGTCGTGGACGCCGAGCCTGCGGCGCTCGACGCCTGGCTCGCGGCGATGACGCGCGCCGTGGCCGCGGTGCTTGGCCCCTGATAGAAGTATCGGTCAATACCGACGCACATTCAGGGTAATCAGAGAGGGAGGGCCAGATGGCCGATTACGCAAAGCAGGTCCTCGTCGAGACCGACTGGGTCGCGCAGCACCTGGACGACGACTCGATCCGCATCGTCGAGGTCGACGAGAACCACGGCCTGTACCAGCAGGCCCACATCCCCGGGGCGATCGGCTTCGACTGGAAGGCCGACCTGCAGGACCAGGTCAGGCGGAACTTCCTCGGGCCGAAGGACTTCGCGACGCTGTTCGGCTCGCGCGGCATCTCGAACGACCACACGATCGTGCTCTACGGCGACCGCAACAACTGGTTCGCGGCCTACACCTACTGGTACCTGAAGTTCTACGGTCACGACAACGTGCTGCTGATGAACGGGCCGCGCGAGAAGTGGATCGACGAGGGACGGCCCACCACGGCGGACGAGCCCGACCACGGCACGGCGAACTTCATCGTGGACTCCCAGGACGACTCGATTCGGGCGGTTCGCGATCAGGTCTTCCAGGCGCTCGCCTCGGGCACGTCGCTCGTGGACGTGCGCTCGCCGCAGGAGTTCTCCGGCGAGCTGATCGCGATGGCGGGCTACGAGCAGGAGGGCGCCCAGCGCGGCGGGCACATCCCGGGCGCGGCCTCCGTGCCGTGGTCGCAGGCGGTGCGCGAGGACGGCACGTTCAAGTCGGCCGACGAGCTGCGCGAGCTATACACGAGCAAGGGCGTGCTGCGCAACGGCGGCGAGGTGATCGCCTACTGCCGCATCGGCGAGCGCTCGGCGCACACGTGGTTCGTGCTCCACGAGCTGCTCGGCCAGGCCGACGTCAAGAACTACGACGGCTCATGGACCGAGTGGGGGAGCCTCGTCGACGTGCCGATCGAGAAGGGCGCCTAGCCGGTCCCGCACGGGGCGCGCGCTCAGCCAGCGGCGATCAGCAGCACGCCGGCGAGCGCCGTCCCGACTCCCAACGCCTGGGCGCGGCCGAGCCGCTCGCCGAGCACGAACTGGGCCAGCACCACCGTCGACACCGGATAGAGCGAGCCGAGCACCGATACGACACCGACCAGTCCCGTCGTAGTGGCGAGGGCGAGTAGTCCGACCGCCCCGGCGTCGAGGCAGCCGATCAGCGCGAGGGTGATCAGATCGCGCCGCGTCATCCGCGTGGGCGCGCCGGTTCCGGCGACCGCCAGCAACAGGATCGCTCCCGCCACCGCGCGTGTGACGATCACGGACCAGAGCACGCCCGACTCGGCCGCGGCGTCGAGGCCCACGAAGCCCAGCCCGATCGCGAGCGCCGACAGGAGCGCCAGGCCGACGCCACGCGTGCTTGCTCCCCCGGCGGCGCCGACCCCGCCGGTCGAGCGCGAGGCCAGCACCACCCCGGCCAGGGCGACGAGCATGCCCGCCCCCTGCACGAGCGACGGCGCCTCGCCGAGGCCGAAGCCGACGAGCACCGGCACGGCGGCTCCCATCGCCGAGACCGGCGCGACGATGCTCATCGTTCCCACCGCGAGCGCCCTGTAGAAGGCCGCGAGGCCGAGCGCGGTGCCGGTCCCGGCCAGCAGCCCGCCGGCCAGCCCGCCGAGCTCGGGAGCGTCGACGCCGAGCGCGACTGCCAGCGCCACGGCGCCGGCGAGTCCGGCCACCTGACCGACGAGCAGGACCAGAAAGGCGCTCATGCGGCGCGAGTAGAGCCCGCCGAGGAAGTCCGCGAGGCCCCACAGGATCGAGGCGATCAGGGCGAAGACGAGTGCCGCCACGCGCCTACGCGCCCGCGAGCGGCTCGATGCGCTCGAGCAGGCTCGCGACTATGCGCGCAGTCGCGCCCCACACGAGCGCCCCCCGCACCGTGTACGTCGTCGTGCGAAACGGGATCTGCTTGACCCGCTTGTGCTCGTACCCGCGGATCAGGTCCGGGATCGAGAGCTCGAGCACCTCGTCCACCTCGGTCGGCTGCAGGCGCCAGGCGTGGCCCGCCTCGATCAGGCCGACGAACGGGAGGATGCGGTAGTCGCTCACGAACGTCGGCGTAGCGGGCAGCGCGCCGAGGATCTCGACCGCATCGCGGGGCAGGCCGATCTCCTCCTCGGTCTCGCGCAGCGCAGTCATGCGCAGGTCCTCGTCGGGCGAATCCCGGCCCCCACCTGGGAAGGAGATCTCGCCGGCGTGGTGCGCGAGATCCTCGCGGCGCTTGGTGAAGACCGCGTGCAGGTCGCCCCCGGCGACGAACAGGGGCACGAGCACGGCGGCGTCGCGGCGCCCGGGGGCGTCGACGCGGGCCGCGTCCTCGGACGTCAGCAGGACGCTGCGCAGCTTGTCTCGGATCTCCATCGTCCCCCTATTATCGAAGCGTGGCCGAGGCGCTCGTGATCGTCGACTACCAGAACGACTTCAACCCCGGTGGCGCGCTCGCCGTCCCGGAGGGCGACCGGATCGCGGCGCACATCAACTCGCTCGCCGCCGACCCCCGCTTCGACGTCGTCGTCGCGACGCGCGACTGGCACCCACCCGGCCATGGGTCGTTCACGGAGCAGGGCGGGGTCTGGCCCGTGCACTGCCTCCAGGACAGCGACGGGGCCGAGCTCGCCCCCGGCCTCGACCGCGCGGGTATCGACGTCGTCGTCGACAAGGGCCAGGATCCGGGTACCGACGGCTACTCGGGATTCGACGGCACGAATCTGGCCGAGCTCCTGCGCGAGCGCGGGATCGACTCGCTGACAGTCGTCGGCCTGGCGACCGACTACTGCGTCAAGCACACGGCGATCGAGGCCGCGGGCGAGGGGTTCGGCGTACGCGTCGAGCGCGCGGGCGTCCGCGGCGTCGACGTCGAGGCGGGCGACTCCGAGCGCGCGATCGAGGAGATGCGCGCCGCGGGCGTCGAGATCAGCTGAGCGAGACGCGCTCCTCGAAGGCGACCTCGCCCTCGAGCGTGCGGTGCACGGGACACTTGGCGGCGACCTGGAGCAGCCGCTGGCGGCACTCCTCGGGCAGGTCCTTCGGCAGGTGCACGGTCATCTGAAAGCGGGTCGGCGAGCCGCGCTGGGCGGGCTCGTAGTCGACGTCGACGCGCACCTCGCCGACCGTCCACTCCTTGCGCATCGCGTACATCTCGATCGTCGTCGCGGTGCACGACGCGAGGCTCGCGGCCAGCAGCTCCTCGGGTCTCGGGCCGTGGTCGCGCCCGCCCTGGTCCTTCGGCTCGTCGGTGGTCAGCTTGTGACCTCGGATCGCGACGTCGTGGCTCAGCGAGCCGTCGCCCGACACGCGCCGGGCCGAGACCTTCATGAGCGCCCCTCGAACAGCTGCGGGTCCGGCTCGTCCGCGTAGCGGGCCATCGCGAAGAGCAGATCCGATGCCCGGTTGAGGTAGGCGAGCACGCTCGAGTCGGCGAGCCCGCCGGCGTCGCGCACGTCGACGACTCGCCGCTCCGCTCGCCGCAGCGTGCTGCGCGCGACGTCCAGGCGGGCGGACAGCTCGCTGCCGCCTGGAATCACGAACTTCGGCGGCAGCACGACCCGATCCATGTAGCGATCGATGTCCGACTCGAGGCGCTCGACCATCTCGCCGGTCAGGCGGGAGACGCCTGGCTCGAGGCGCGCGGTCGCCTCGGGAGCCGTCGCGAGCTCGGCGCCCGCCACGAACAGCTCCGTCTGGATGCGCAGGATGTCGTCGTGGAGCTCGGGGTCGAGGCGCGCGGCGGCGCGGCAGAGCCCGAGTGCCGAGGCGGCCTCGTCGAGCGAGCCATAGGCCTCGGGACGGAGGTTCGACTTCCCTACGCGTCCTCCGTACCAGAGGCCCGTGGAGCCGTCGTCGCCCTTGCGCGTGTAGATCTTCATGACAGCTCGATTCTAGTCTGGCCCAGCATTTCGCCGCTACGCGAGCGGGTTGAAGAGCAGGCCGGTGGGCACCTTCGGGTAGAAGTAGGTCGACTTGGGCGGCATCGACTCGCCCGTCGCGGCCACCTCCTGAACCTGCGCGACCGGAGTCGCGCGCATGAAGAAGGCGGCCTCGGCGCGACCTGACTCGACCGCAGCGCGGGCGTCGGCGAAGTCCTTCGAATAGGCGAGCCCGCGCAGGTGCGAGATGTCGTCCTCGCTCATCCCGAGCGCGCCTTCGAGCACGATCGCCTCGAGCACGGCGGTGTCGAGGCGCCTGAAGGGCTCGGGCCTCCCCGCGAGCGCGGCGTCGGCTGTGTCCTGGCTCCTGAGCGTCAGGCGCACCGGACGGCCATTCGCGGCTTCGAGGTAGCCGAATGCGACTCCCGGCGTGCCGGCCGGGGGCTCCAGCTCGTCGGGGCTCGCGAGTGGCGTGACCTCGAAGTCGCGCTCGATCGTCTCGCGCAGGCGTTCGCGGCGCGCCTCGTCGAGACCGCTCAGCAGGCGGTGGGTCGGGAAGATCGTGAGGCCGGAGTCGGCGAGCGAGCACAGGTACATCAACACGTAGCGATGCTCGCCCTCGCCGCCGATCTCGTCGGCGTAGGCGCGCGCGGTCTCGTAGCGGTGGTGGCCGTCGGCGATCAGCAGCTCGGACTCGGCGAGCGCCGCCTGCACGGCTTCGATCGCCCCCGCGTCGTCGATCGCCCACAGCCGGTTCAGCGTGCCGTCGTCGTCGCGGGCCGCGGCGCGCGGCTCGCCGCGCGTGCCCGGCTCGAGCGCCGCCCACGCCAGCTGGTCGGGGTCCGGGTAGAGCGAGAAGATCGGGGACAGGTTGGCCTGCGTCGCGCGCGTCAGGCGCAGGCGGTCCTGCTTGGGCTCCGGGTGCGTGCGCTCGTGCGGGCGTATGCGCCCCGCGCCATAGTCCTCCACGCGCACGCGGCACAGGAAGCCGTGGCGCGTGTAGGGGCGCCCATCGGGTCCCGTGTAGTCCTGTGTCAACGCCCAGAGGGCGGGCCGCTCCTCTCGGACCAGGATGCCGTCGCGCTGCCAGCCCGCGTAGATGTCGTGTGCGGCCTGATAGGGGTCGTCCCCGTCTGCCGCCTCCGGAAGGTCGATCGCGACGACGTTGTGGTGGCTGCGGGCGAGCAGCTGCCGGCGCGCGTCGTCGTCGATCACGTCGTAGGGGGGAGCGATCAGCCGCTCGAGCGGGCCGGCGGTCGCGGGCTCGTAGCGGACGGCGCGAAGGGGCTCGATGCGGGCCATCGCTTGGACACTAACGGTGGGCGCGGCGCGCTCCGGCGACCCCTAGACTGCCTATCTATCGGGGCGTGGCGCAGCCTGGTAGCGCGCAGCCTTTGGGTGGCTGAGGTCCCCGGTTCGAATCCGGGCGCCCCGATCTTCACCCGCCCCCGTAGCTCAGCGGATCAGAGCGAGGGACTTCTAATCCCTAGGTCGCAGGTTCGAATCCTGCCGGGGGCGCTCTAGAAAGCCCAAAACGCCGGTCCCAGGCCAGGCGTGTAGCAAGCGTGTAGCCGAACCTGCTTCCCCCGGCCACACGGTTCGACGCCTATCGAAACAGGCGCGGCGCTCGTCTCGGCTCTGGGCCGGATGCGCTTGACCGGCACTCCCAGGGCGTCGGCCAGCTTCTGCCACGACTCGGCACCGAGACGAGCACCGCCCTCGGCCGCGCTGATCTTCTGCCGCGACAACCCGGAGCGCGTCGCCACGCTACCCCTGAGTGCTGCTCTTGCCTCGGAGCGATAGCGCGACTCGGGCGGGCTCCGCTGGTCGGGCTGGGTATTCCGGGTTCCGGGCGGCGGAGGCTGCGGCTATCCGCCGGTCAGCACCGCGCATGCGCGCGCGAGCTGTTCCGCGCTTCTGTCACGCGGTTCGAGGATCGCTTCGCCGGTTTCGAGGTCGATTTTCAGCACTCCGGCGAAGCCGAAGGGCACCTGGCCACTGATCAACAACACCGCCGTCCCATCCGGCTCGATCCGCGTCACGTCCGCGCCAACGTCCCTAAAGCGGAACACACGACCGTCCGCCGTGGCTGTCAGGCGCACGTTGATCGTTCGGACCTCGACCACGCCCGTACCGTCTTCCTCGAAGCTCCGGACAATGATGTGTCCTCGCGCCCTGGTCGTCACCTCTACCCCGCACTCCTCCGACAAGAACTCGTCGACAAAGGTGTCGTCGACCGCGATGCGCTCAATCGTCGGCGGAGCGCCTGAGGCAACACCCGGGATGAGGGCACCCACCAAGACGAGGACGCTGGCCACGCATCCGGCAATGCACTGTCTGGTCATACCGACTCCTCCGGTTGTGCCGCCGGCGCGCGTCGGCGACGCTTCCACTCAGAAGCCAGTCTTACCAGACCACCGCCGCGAGCGCAACGCCCGCTGGTAGGGGCTGCTGCTTTCGCCTGTGGCTGTTGCACAATGCCGTCTGCGAAACGCTGCAGCGCGCTCGCAAGAGTGCACGCCAGGGCAGTTGTGCGCGACGATCTGGCGACGAACGGCTTGCTCGCAAGGGACGGGATGACCGTTTTCGGAGCCCACCCTTAGAAGCGATCCAGCGGGCTCGCCGGGGGCTTATGCAACAGCCACGGTCCGAAGCGACAGCCGTGGGCGACGTAGCGCGGTTTCGTCTCGCAGTGGCGGACAGCGAGGCGACTCGAAGGCCCACTC
>JACCXP010000270.1 GCA_013696905.1 Thermoleophilaceae bacterium | reverse complement strand
CCGACGATGCGATCATCGTTTCCTTGGTGCTCCGAGCCGTTCTCCGCGCCAGCGGCCCGCAACTGCTGCGCGAACATTTGGCCCGGCCCGCCGTCGTCGCTCAACGCGCTCACACGGATGGCCTACGTGCCTTTTGTGCGACAGCCTCCGTCCTGAGCGGGCGTCTGTCGAAGGTCGTCTCAATATGCCTGCTCGTGGGGCGCAACGTCGACACGATCAAGGACGCTCGGCTCGGTTGATCACGCGTCGCCGGGCGAAGTACCCGGGAGATGGCGTGGCGGGTGGCCGCTCGTCGGTGGAGCTGCCCCCGCCTGCGCCATCTCGTTGTGGTTCGTGGGTCCGTCGAGGTCAGCGTGCGCGCTGGCTGCGGGCCTTGTTGGCCGCGAGGTCTTGGTAGCGCGGGGTGTGGTTGGCCGGCTGCTCGGCGAGGTGGCGGCTGACCGTGCGCATGCTGGCCGCCTTGTTGGCTTGGATGTCGAAGTAGCGGGTGGTCGCCGCCCGGCTGGGCTCGGCGATCGAGCCGTCCTGTCGAGCCGTCTGCTCGTCGGCGATGACGACCGTCGCGGCGCCGGCGGCGACGCAGGCGGTGGTGATGGCCGCGAGGCGGCCGAGGCGGGGACGCCGGGGGGCGAGAATGGTGTGGCTGTGGAGCGGCACTGTGGTCTCCTCTTGGGGAAGGGTGCTTCGGACGCTGCGAACCGTCGTCCGTCGCGGTTGCACCGCTGTTGCATGGCGCTCACACGGGTTGTGAGCGGGCGTAGTGTTGGCCGGTGGCGTTGCAGGTCGCGATCCTGGGCTCGGTCGAGCCGCGCATGAACGGAGCTGTCGTCGGCGTGCCGGCGGGCAAGCAGCGCGCGCTGCTGACGTTGTTGGCCGTGCGGGCCCCGCATCCGGTGTCGGCGGAGTTCGCGGCCGAGGCGCTGTGGCCGCGGGCGGCGCCGGGGGAGGCGATGCGCAGCCTGCAGGTGACGGTGTCGCGTTTGCGGCGCTCGCTCGGGGCCGCCGGCGCGGCGCTCGAGACGGTCGCGTCTGGGTATCGCCTCGCGGTCGAGGAGGAGGCGATCGACGCGCGGCGCTTCGAGACGCTCATGAACGCCGCTCAGGCGGCGCGCGTGGAGGGTGACGCGGCGGCGGCGCGGTGCCTGCTCGACGACGCGCTGGGTCTGTGGCGCGGACCGGCTTTGGCCGACGTGGCGTACGAGCCGTTCGCCCAGGGAGAGATCGCGCGGCTTGAGGAGCTGCGTGTCGCCGCGCTGGAGGAGCGCATCGATGCGCGCCTATCAGAGGGCGAGCACGCGCTCGTCGTCGCCGAGCTCGAGCAGCTGTCGGCCGAGCACCCGTCGCGTGAGCGGCTCGTCGGCTTGCTGATGCTGGCGCTGTATCGCTGCGGCCGCCAGGCCGACGCGCTCGAGGTCTACACGCGCGCGAGGCTGCGGCTCGACGAGGAGCTCGGACTCGAGCCGTCGCCGGAGCTACCGCGCTTGCAGGAGGCGATCCTGCGCCACGACCCCTCCCTCGACGTCCATGCAAGTGGCGATCGCGACCCGAAGCACGGGTCGATCGATCACCGGCAGGCGCCCGAGGGTGTCGTGACGATGCTGTTTAGCGACATCGAGGGCTCGACGCGGTTGGCGCGCGCGGCCGGTTCGCTGTGGCCGCAACTGCTGGCCGAGCACCACGCACTGGTGTCAGACGCCGTCGAGCGGGCGGGCGGCTATCTCGCCGGGAGCGAGGGCGACGCATTGTTTGCGTATTTCGGGGACCCTGGCGCTGCGGTCGCGGCTGGGGTCGCCGCGCAGCAGGCGCTGCGTCGTCACGCGTGGCCCGAGCCGGTCGGCGAGGTCCGCGTGCGGATGGGCATCCACGCGGGCTTCGTCAGTCACTCCGCGACGGGCTACTTCGGGCTTGAGGTGCATTTGGCGGCGCGCGTAACGGCGGCCGGACACGGCGGTCAGATCCTCGTATCCGCGGCGGCGCGGGCGCTGTTCGGCTCGCGGTTTGAGCTTGTGAATCTGGGTGAGCATCGGCTCAAGGACTTCCCCGGGCCCGAGCGGCTCTGGTTGCTGGTGCACGACGAGCGTGGCCCCGACGACTTTCCCCCGCCGCGGACCGAGCCGGTGCGGCCGGCGAACCTCCCCGACCGCGCGCTCGCGACGCGGCTGATCGGACGCGAGCGCGAGCGCCGCCAGGTCGTCAACCTGATCTGTGCAGGCGACGTGCGGCTCGTGACCCTGGTCGGCCCGGGTGGTGTCGGAAAGACGCGATTGGCGCTCGAGCTCATCAGCGCCGTGTTGCCGCGGTTCAAAGATGGCGTGGCCTGGGTCGAGCTGGCCGCCCTCGCCCGCGCCGAGCATGTGGCGGGCACCGTCGCGCAAGCGCTCGGCGTGACCCCGCTTCCACGCGAGGCACCCGAGCAGGCGCTGCTGCGAGGGCTCGAAACCAGGGAGCTTCTGCTGGTGATCGACAACTTCGAGCACCTGCTCGAGGCGGCACCGCTCGTCGCCCGGCTGCTCGCCGAGTGCCAGAGCTTGACCGTGCTGGCGACCAGCCGCGAGGCGCTCGACCTCGCCGCCGAGCACGTCTACCCCGTCGCGCCGCTCGCGCTACCCGCCGGCGCCGAGGGGCTCACCGCGGCCGGCGTCGAAGCAAGCCCCGCGGGGGCGCTCTTCCTCGCCGCCGCCAGACGGCACGACCCCTCGCTTCACCTGAGCAAGGGCAGCGCAAGCGCGATCGCGGAGATTTGCACGCGGCTCGACGGCCTGCCACTCGCGATCGAGCTCGCCGCCGCCCGCGCCCGACTGCTCTCGCCCGAGTCACTCGCCGGCCGCCTGGACCGCGCGCTCGCGACGTTGGCACGTGGGCCGCGTGACGCCCCCGAACGCCAGCGGACGTTGCGCGCCACGATCGATTGGAGCTACCGCCTCCTCGGTTCCCGCGAGCAAGCGGCATTCGCCCGCTTCGCCGTGTTCGCCGGCGGCGCGACGCTGGATGATGCCGAGGCGATCACCGACGCGGATCTCGACACGCTGGAAGGCCTCGCGCGAAAGCACCTGCTGCTGCGCTCACCGGGATCGAGCGGCGAGGATCGCCTGGCGATGCTCAAAACGGTGCGCGAGTACGCGGGCGAGCTGCTCGACGCAGCCGAGGACGAGAACGAGACGCGCGCGCGGCACTGCCGACGCTACCTCGATTTCGCGACACGCGCCGAGCGGCACCTCTTCACGCACGCCGAGCCGGAGTGGCTGACCCGGCTCGAGGCGGAGATCGACAACATCCGCGCCGCGCTCGACTGGTCGCTCGACCGCGAGCCGCAACTCGCGCTGCGCCTCGCCGCCGTGCTCGGCCACTATTGGGAGGCGGCCCGTCGTGCGCACGAGGGCGAGCGTTGGCTGCGCGCGGCGCTCGAAGCGGCCGGCCCCGCGACCCCGATCCGCGATCGCGCCCGCGGTTGCCTCGAGCTGGCTTCTGTGCTGGAGGCTGCGGGCCGTCGCGACGACGCCAAAGCCCCCGCCGCGCACGCGCTCGCGCTAGCCAGGGAGTCCGGCGACCATGCTCTGATCGCAGATGCGCTCGTGTTGCTGAGGGAATTCGCGCCGGAGGACGATCTCGGGGAGGCCCGCGAACTTGCGATCGAAGCGCTGCTGCACGCACGCAGAGCCGGCGACGAGAGGCTGACCGCGTGGGCCCTGTGGGCCCGCAGCAACACCTTGCCGCCCGGCGAGCAGGCCGACGACGAGTATCACGAGGCCGCCGAGGCACTGCGCAATCTCGGCGACAGACGGCACCTCGCGTTTCTCAACATCAACGCGGGGTACGGCGCCATCATCCACGGCCGCTACGCCGACGCCGCAAGGCTGCTCGATGAGGCGCTGACGCGCGCGCGTGAGATCAACGAGCCATGGGCGCTGCTGCTCGTCTCGGGGAACACGGGGCTCGTCCGGCTGTTCACGGGAGACGAGGACGGCGCGCGGATCGCCTTTGAAGAGCAGCTTCGAATATGCCGCGGCCACAACATCCGCTGGCCTGCCTCCGAAGGGCTGGGCGGCCTCGCGGCTATCGCTGCCCGTCAGCAACAGTTCGACCGCGCAGCGCGCCTTCTCGGCGCCGCGACCGCGATCGGCCCGATTGGGCATCCCGACGTCGCGGCCAGGCTCGAGCAGCAGTTCGTAGACCCCGCGCGGGCGCGTCTCGGCGGTCGGCGCTGGAGCCAGGCGATCCAGGCGGGCCGCAGGCTGGCGTTCCGGGACGCGATCGAGCTGGCGCTCGCCGCGCAGGGGACCGTCCACGATCGCATCGCGGCTCACTAATGGCGCCGTCTCCGGCTAGAGCTACTTGATCGTCAAAAGCGGGTGGCACTGCCGGTAGATGCGCGATCGTGGGCGTCGGCGAGTTCGTCTTTGGCGGCGAGCACGGGGTCGAGCGAGCCGAGGATCAGGTCGAGGAGGTTTGCTTCGAAGTGGGTGCCGCGGCCGTCGCGCATGATGCTGACCGCTTCGTCAAGGGAGAGCGCACCGCGGTAGATGCGGTCGGTGGTGAGCGCGTCGAAGACGTCGGCGATCGCGGCGATGCGACCCTCGAGCGGTATCTCCTCGCCGCGCAGGCCGCG
>JACCXP010000264.1 GCA_013696905.1 Thermoleophilaceae bacterium | reverse complement strand
GTGTAGGCGTAGTCCTCGCGCAGGAGCTCCGTGACCCGCGGCGCCTTGATCTGCGGCCACCCCTCGATCAGGTGACAGATCACCGGCTCGAGCGGATCGAGCATCGACCCGAGCGGCGGGCGCTCATAGCGCGGCGGCTCGACGGTCTCGACCAGCCGCCGAACCGTCCGCCGATTGATCCCCAGCCGCCTGGCGATCTCGCGCTGCGAGACCCCGTCGGCTGCCAACGCTCTGACCTGCGCCCACTCCACCGCGCTTCGCACCTCCTCGCCGCCTTCCTCTAGCTCGTCATCGACAAGCTCGAGGCTTTCGGCGTCACCGGTCGCCACCGGCACGCGGTGGCGCGCTTTTCAGTTCCTAGAGGTGGCGCAGTATTGGGCTCGTGGTGTCACCCTTGGCACCGGGCGCCACGGTCGGCCAGTTCTCAGAAGCGGCCGTGTCCCCCGGGTAGTTCTCCTCCGCCACGTTCGTAGAGAGCATCGAGGAGAGGAGGACCTCCTCCCGCTCCTGCGGCGCCCTGAACGGGGGCTTGAAGTAGAAGGCGTTCATGACGTTGCGTGGGGAGTTCGGGTCCTCCTCGCTGCGGTCGCCCTCCCTCAGGCACTTCACGAACTCGGGGTTGGTCGTCCCGCCCCCGGACCCGGCGTAGTCCGGCCAGCACGGGGTGCCCGAGGCGTCCCTGGTTCCCCCGAACCCGTACGGGGACATCGGGTTTACAAGGGTCAACGAGGCCACCCCTTCCGGGTGGTCCAGGGCGTAGCGGATAGCTATCGTGCCCCCCACCGACCAGCCGACCAGGTGGATCTTCCTGTCCTCCAGCCCTAGAGCGCCCGCGAGGGCGTAGAGGTCATCGGAGAAGTCCCCAAGGCCCCGGGTAGCGTCCAATGGCTTGGTCTCCGAGCCGCCGAACCCCCTCAGGTCGGGTGCGAGTCCCCAGTAGCCAGCTTCGCTGGCCAGCGCCGCCAGGGTCTCCTCGAAGAAGCGCGAGGACGAGACGTTGCCGTGGACGAAGAAGACCGGCTCTCCCCCTTCGGTGCCGCCGGCCAGCAAGTGCGTCCTCAGCCGGGGTGTGTCCACGGTGTTTGCGGCGACTCCTTGCACCAGCGCCGGATCAGCCACGCGTGCGGTCCTGTCGTTCGTTCATCTCCGGATTCCCGCTAACAGCCGAGTTCCGCTCTGCCCCGGTGATCGGTCTGCAGGCATTACCGACGCAAGCCCGCCGAGAAGCGAGGTCGAAGATTCCTTGCCCGCTTGCTTACGATCGATCGACGCCCCCTCACGAGGAAGCTTCGCGGCAAGCCGGGCACCTCCCGGGGCAGCCTGGGCGTGGGCCAGCGCCCGAAGTTCGCACCCGCCTCGCCGGGCTGGGTCACGTCGGCATCGAAGCCGTGACGGGCCATTAACGTCTCCGGATCATTCGTCCCGAACCGTCCCGGTGCGCCGCGCCAGGCGAGAGCGGCCCGCAGCGGCCACGCCACGGGCGAGAAGAACAGGCCTCTGTTCATCACATCCAGTCCGATGAGGCTGTTCGCCGCCGTCAGCGAACGCACCTTCTCCAGGAGCCCGCGTACGGCCGGCCTGGTCAGGTAGTAGAGGAGACCTTCTATGAGCCAGACCGATTGACGCTCCGGGCGGTACCCGCAGGCGACGAGTGCCTCCGGCCAGGTCGCTTCCTGTAGATCGACGCCGACCGTCAGCCGCTCGCAGTTCGGTCTTGCTCCGGCTTCACCGATGACGTCCTCTTTGCTGCTCAGCACCTCGGGTAGGTCCAGCTCGTACAACCGGGTCCGGGCCGGCCAGCCGAGCCGGAAGGCGCGAGTGTCCAGGCCGGCCGCCGCGAGGACCACCTGCCGCACCCCCAATCTCCTGCACGAGTCCAGTAGGAAGTCGTCGAAGAAGCGGGTACGGATCACGGGGTACAGCCCCGGGCCGTCCGACCCGGCGGCCGCCTCCATCTGCTCCAGCCAGGCGAAGCCCTCCGGACCGGCGAGGGCAGCGGCGAGGGGGTCGTCAAACAGGCGGTCCGCTCGCTCGCTCTCTCGGGCCCGGGCCGCCGCCATCCAGCGCGACGTCGGGGCTAGCGCGTCGACGGTCCCGTTCATCCCACCCGGCCCGAGCGAGGCGCGAGCCACTCACGGAGGCGCGGCCAGAGGTCGCGCACGGCCGCCGGCCCGACGAGCATGCCGACGTGCCCGGCGTCCAGAGAGACGGATTCCAGATCCGGGCCGCAGGCGAGAGCCGTCGTGGCCTTTGTCTGGGAGGGCGGGACGACGTAGTCCCACTTGCCCGAGACGTTGAGCACGGCACAGCGGATCCTGGAGAGGTCCACCGTGCTCCCGCGGAGCTCCACCCGCCCCTTGACGAGGAGGTCGCGCTGGTAGAAGTCCCCCACCCACCTTCGGAAGATCTCCCCCGGAAAGGGCGCCGCGTCGTCGACCCACTTGCTCACCGCCAGCCACGAACGCATTGAGACGTCCGACTCGGCCAGCTCCCGTGCCTCCTGCAACGCCGCGTCGTAGATACCGGTGCCGCGGCCGAAGGGCCGGGCGGCCACGCTGACAGCGGTGGCTTGCAACGAGGCCGCCATGTTGATCACCTGGCTGGCAGCGTCGGTTGGCAAGTTGCCCAACAGCTGCCGTACTATCGCCGGGTCGAATAACGCCCCGCTGGTGCGGCTCGCGAACGTCCACAGTCCGAAGAGACCCGGATTGGGGGGGGCGAACTCCGT
>JACCXP010000258.1 GCA_013696905.1 Thermoleophilaceae bacterium | reverse complement strand
GGCCCCGACGGCTCGAGCCGCGACCATTCGTGCACGAACTCGGCGATCGTGCGGTGGAAGTACTCGTCGGGCGAGCGCCAGGGCCTTGCGCACGTAGTAGTCACTGTGTCCGAGCGCGATCGCGTGGTGGAGCGCCGCGGCTGTGGCGGGCTCCGCCCAGCTCCCCAGTTGATCAGCACCGCCCGCTTCGCGATCGGGTACAGCTCGTTGACCGCGATTAGCAGCTCCGCGCCGGTCATGCCGGACAGCGCGTGGTCGGCAAGGACGACGGCTACATCCACCTGCGTGGCCTTGAGCGCCCGGAGGGACTCGATCGCAGCGCGCGACGAGCTGAGGCACACGACCTGGTAGTCGACGCCGTAGCGCCGCTCGAGCTCGCGCTCGATCCTTGCGAGGGCGGCATCGTCCTCGTCGACAGCCAGCAGGACCGGCCTATTGGCCCGGTGGGGTGTGTCGTTCGACACGACGAACCGTTCCAGTCGAAGGGCCTTTCGCCGCGAACCTTAGACTGCTACGGCTGGGCCGCAAGCACCTCCATCCGGCGCTTCAGTGCGATGCCCGCGGCTCCAGTGCGTGGTCCGGGAACTCGAGGTCCTCGCCACAGTGCATGCACACCTGGTCGTGCAGCTTCACGACCGTGCCGCAGTTCTCGCAGCGGCGGCGAAGCTCATCGCGATCGCCCGGATACAGGAGCGCCGCGAGCGTGCCGAGCCCCGGCAGGCAGAACCCGATCAGGAACCACAAGAGGAACGACGAGCCCCTGATCCGTGCGACGACACCGGCCGAGAGGCCGAAAAAGAAGAGGATCACGAGGAACTCCACGTTTGAAGTGTGGCAACGCTAGAGCAGGTTCGGCGGTCGCGTGGGCAGGTAGCGATCGAGCCCCGGGAGCGGGACTGACGCCATCACCCAGCTCGGCCAGTAGAGGCGAAAGCCGAGGCCGCGCAATCGCCGCAGCAGCGGCCACGAGCTCGAGGTCGCAAACAGCGACAGCTGCTCGCCCTCCGGCGAGCGGGCGACGCGGTCGAGCGCCGCCAGCACGACCGCCACGAGATCCTCCGCGCGCTCCGCCACGCCCGGGCCGATCTGCCCGTCGCCGCCTACCCAGCACAGCGCTCGTGGCCGCTCGGAGACGGGATCGAGGCGGGCCACGCAGAATCGCTCGCGCGCCATGAACTCGTGCAGCGGCCGGCGCGCCCGTCCCAGCGCGAGCGGCTCGATGCGCGTCCACTCGTCGAGCGCGCGCTCGCCGCTCAACACGAGCCCGGCGTGATCGCCGGCGCCTGCCGCGGCGGCCTCGCGCCCGCGCCGGTCGAGATACTCGCGGCCCTGCTGGCGCAGGTGCCAGTGCCCGGTCGCCGGCATCACCCCGAACGACAGGTAGAGCGACAGGTCTCGTGGCGCCCCGGCCGCGACGACCACGCGCACAAGCGAGCCCTCCGAGTCGTCCGGCCAGCAGCGACGCAGCAGCGCGGCGCCGATGCCCCGGCCCTGGTGCCCCGGCTCGACCATCAGCTCGGTCAGCTCCTCGATGTCGCCGAGGCGCACGACGCGGGCGAACGCGACCGGTCCCGCATCCGACTCGCAGATCCAGTAGCGCCCGCCCGGCTGAGCCGCCATGAACTCGACGAACGAGCGCTGCGCGCGCCAGCGCGAGCGGATGTCCGCCTGCGACGGCTCCCGCCCCGGCGGCAGCACCGACACGCGAGCGGCGGTGTCGTAGATCGCCCGCTCTGAGATCGCGAAGGTCGCCGCGAGATCGGCCTCCGTCCCCTCCCTGAAATGAAGGCCCGTCAGCGGGTCGTTATGCCCTGCAGGAAGATGTCGCAGAAGTGGTCGGCCACCTCTGTGGCGGCCACGCGACCACCCGGGTCGAACCACTGGTGTGAGTAGTTCAACATCCCCAGAAAGGCGAACAGCGTCATGCGCCGATCGGAGATCGTGAAGACGCCCTCGCGCGCGCCGCGCTCGAGCACGCTGTCGATCATGTCGGCGAACTCCTTGCGCGAGGCGCGGATCTCGGTCCACTCGGGGTCGTGCTCGATCATCCGCCACTCGTTGAAGAAGACGGTCACCTGGTCGCGATAGCGGTCGATGTTCCCCATCAGCGCCCGCGCCAGCAGCCGCAGCGCGACATCCGGCGGCTGCGCGGCCGCGCAGATCTCGCGCGACTCGTCGAGCAGCGGCTCGATGAAGCGACCGTGGATGCGAATCAGCAGGTCCTTCTTGCCCTCCATGTAGTGGTAGAGCCCGCCGCGCTGGAGGCCCGTGGCCTCGACGAGGTCATCGATCGAGGTCGCGTCGTAGCCGCGCTCGGCGAAGACGCGCGCCGCGATGTCTGCCACCTCCTGGCGGCGGCCCTCGTAGCGCTTGCGCGTGCGCGCCTGCCGAAGCCCCTCGGGAGCCGCCTTGGCCCTAGCCATCGAGATCACCTCCGCGGGATGCAGCGTCGGCTACCGGAAGGTCCATCGCGCGCAAGTCTGGCATAGAGCGCAACCGGTGCAAGCCGGCCCACCGGGTTGCGTTATTCCGACTGGTTGGTATAACCCGTTTGCAGCGGCGCCGCCAGGCACGCTCGGAGAAGACCTGCAAGCAAGCAGAGGGAGAGTGAGCATGCGCTTCACCCAGAATGGGTCGGACGTCGAGTCCGACTGGAGCTCCGATCGCTGGCGCGGGATCGAGCGCCCCTACAGCGGCGACGACGTGGCCCGGCTGCGAGGCTCGATCCAAATCGAGCACACGCTCGCTCGCATGGGCGCCGAACGCCTGTGGACCCTGCTCCACACCGAGGACCGCGTGTCTGCGCTCGGCGCGCTGACCGGCAACCAGGCCGTGCAGCAGGTCAAGGCGGGCCTCAAGGCGATCTACCTGTCCGGCTGGCAGGTCGCCGCCGACGCAAACGTCGCCGGTGAGATGTATCCCGACCAGTCGCTCTACCCGGCGAACTCCGTGCCCGAGGTCGTGAAGCGCATCAACCAGGCCTTTCAAAGGGCGGACCAGATCCACCACTCCGAGGGCAACAACGGCGTGCACTGGTTCGCCCCCATCCTCGCCGACGCCGAGGCCGGCTTCGGCGGCCCTCTGAACGTCTTCGAGCTGATGAAGTCGATGATCGAGGCGGGCGCCGGCGGCGTGCATTTCGAGGACCAGCTCGCCTCCGAGAAGAAGTGCGGCCACATGGGCGGCAAAGTGCTCCTGCCGACCTCGAACGCCGTCCGCAACCTCGTCGCCGCGCGCTTCGCTGCCGACGTGATGGGCGTGCCGACCGTGCTGCTGGCACGCACCGACGCCAACGGCGCGCACCTGATCCAGTCGGACATCGACGAGCGCGACCACGAGTTCCTCACCGGCGAGCGCACCGCGGAGGGCTTCTACCGCATGCGCGGAGGGCTCGACGCCGCGATCGCCCGCGGGCTCGCGTACGCACCTCACGCCGACCTGATCTGGTGTGAGACCTCGGAGCCGAACCTCGAGGAGGCCGAGCGCTTCGCGAATGCGATCCACGCTAGCTACCCGGGCAAGCTGCTGGCCTACAACTGCTCGCCCTCGTTCAACTGGGAGCGCAAGCTCGACCGCGACACGATCGCGACGTTCCAGGAGCAGCTGGCAGGGATGGGCTACAAGTTCCAGTTCGTCACGCTGGCGGGCTTCCACGCCCTCAACCACTCGATGTTCACGCTCGCGAGCGAGTACCGCGAGCGCGGGATGGCGGCCTACTCGGAGCTCCAGCAGGCCGAGTTCGCCTCGGAGCCCGACGGCTACACGGCCACCAAGCACCAGCGCGAGGTCGGCACGGGCTACTTCGACGAGGTCGCCCAGGTGATCGCCGGCGGCTCGTCCTCGACCACCGCTCTCTCCGGCTCGACCGAGGAGGAGCAGTTCGAGGAGGAGCCGGCCGCGCTCTCGCACTGACCGGAGGTGTTCAGCCGCCGGCCCTGCCCGTCCGGGGTGCGGGTCGGCGGCTCGTTCCCCTAGCCGCGGCCGAGGAACGGCATCTTGGTGGCCATCACCGTCATGAACTGGACGTTCGCGTCGAGCGGCAGCCCGGCCATGTAGAGCACCGCGTCGGCCACGTGGCGGGCGTCCATCACGGGCTCGGGGGCGCGTGATCCGTCGGCCTGGAGCGTGCCGCTTCCCATCGCCGCGGTCATCTCGGTGGCGGCGTTGCCGATGTCGATCTGCCCGCAGGCGATGTCGTGGGCGCGCCCCTCGAGCGCGATCTGCCTGGTCAGCCCGGTGATCGCGTGCTTGGTGGTCGTGTAGCCGACGGCGTGGGGACGCGGCGCGTGGGCCGAGATCGAGCCGTTGTTGATGATCCGCCCGCCGCGCGGGCGCTGTTCCTTCATCGCCCGGTAGGCCTCCTGAGCGCACAGGAAGGCGCCGCTGAGGTTGGTGGCGACGATCGCCTGCCAATCGTCGAACGAGACGTCCTCGAGCGGCGCCGGCCGGCCGAAGGTGCCGGCGTTGTTGAACAGCAGGTCGACGCGCCCTAGTTGCTCTCGCGCGCGCGTGAAGAGGGCGCTGACCGAGGCCGGCTCGCTGACGTCGGTCGAGATCGCGAGGGCCCGCTCGGCCGTAGCCCCGGCCTCATCGAGGGTCGCTCGCAGCGCGTCCTCTCGCCGCCCCGCGAGCGCGACGCGGTAGCCGTCGGTGAGCAGGGCGTGCGTGATCTGGCGGCCGATGCCGGAGCCCGCGCCGGTGACGACGGCGACTCGCTCGTGAGCGCTCATGGGCTCAGTCTTGCCGGCGCGCCGCGTCGACTGCGGCGGCGAGGGCCGGGCGCATGTACGCGGGAAGGCGGCGCCGGACGCGCCAGGGAGCGCCCGCGAAGGCGTGGTTGGCGACGGTGGCGAAGCCCTGCTCGTCGGCGCGCAGCCCGAGCAGCAGGTGGGCGATGCGGTCCGAGGGCGGGAGCGTGCGGTCGGTTGCACGCACGCAGTAGCAGTGCACGGTGCGCCCGCCCGGCGCCACCAGCAGCGCGCCCGCCTCGGCCACGAGCCACGTGCCGAGCGCGCCACGCTCGAGCGCCAGACCGGTACTGCGCTGGAGCTCGCGCGGCTCGTGCCCGAGCAGGTCGCCGAGCAGACCCTGGGCCACCTGCTCGGCCCGCTCGCTGACCGGACCCTTGGGACGCACGACGTTGACGCCGCGCGCCGCGTAGAGCTCCGGTATCGCCCAGGCGTGCGCGAGCGCGGCGAGGCCGACCGGGAACGACATCGGCTCGAGCGCGGTCAGCAGCCCAGCGGCGCCGATGAACGGCGCGCTGTGAGCGAGCGTCCAGCCCGTCCACATCCGGCGCCGGCGCACCAGCGCGCCGGCG
>JACCXP010000256.1 GCA_013696905.1 Thermoleophilaceae bacterium | reverse complement strand
AGCGGCGTGCCGAGATCGAGCGCATCGTCGAGGCAGTCGTCGAGGGCGAGGGCCAGCGCCTGCTCGGCTGGCGGGACGTGCCGGTCGACTCGTCGGTGCCCGGCCCGAGCTCCGCGGCGGTCGAGCCGTGCATCCGCCAGGTGTTCGTCGGCTCGACGCTCGAAGATCCCGACGAGTTCGAGCGCAGGGCGTACGTGATCCGGCGCTTGATCGAGCGCGAAGCGGGCCTCGACGACCTCGCGATTCCGTCCTTCTCCGCGCGCACGCTCGTCTACAAGGGGATGCTGACCTCGCCGCAGCTTCCGCGCTACTACCCGGACCTGTGCGACGAGCGGATTGCCTCTGCGCTCGCGCTCGTGCACTCGCGCTTCTCGACCAACACCTTCCCGAGCTGGGAGCTCGCTCACCCGTACCGGATGATCGCCCACAACGGGGAGATCAACACGCTGCGCGGCAACGTCAATTGGATGCGCGCGCGCGAGTCGCAGCTCGAGAGCGAGGTCTTCGGCGAGCACCTCGAGAAGCTCATGCCGGTGGTGCGCCCGGGCGGCAGCGACTCGGCGACCTTCGACAACGTGCTCGAGCTGATGGTGCTCGGCGGCCGTTCGCTGCCGCACGCGCTGATGATGATGATCCCCGAGGCGTGGGAGGACCGCGACGACATGGAGCAGGAGCTCCAGGACTTCTACGCCTACCACTCGTGCCTGATGGAGCCATGGGACGGGCCGGCGGCGGTGGCCTTCACCGACGGGCGCGTGATCGGCGCCACGCTCGACCGCAACGGCCTGCGCCCAGGGCGCTGGCAGCTCACCCGCGACGGCTTCGTCGTGCTCGCCTCCGAGACGGGCGTGCTCGAGGCGGCGCCCGAGGACGTCGTCGCGAAGGGTCGGCTCCAGCCCGGCAAGATCTTCCTGGTCGACGTCGAGCAGGGGCGGATCGTCGAGGACGGCGAGATCAAGCACGACGTCGCGAGTCGCATGCCGTACGGGCGCTGGTACGCCGAGCGGACGGTGCACCTCGACGACCTGCCGGACGTCGCCCCGCGCCAGATCGCCGCCGAGCCCCTGCTCACGCGCCAGCTGATGTTCGGCTACACCGAGGAGGACCTGCGCGTGACGCTCGCCCAGATGGGCGGCAAGCCGGCCGCGGAGCCGATCGGCTCGATGGGCAACGACTTCGCGCTCGCGGTGCTGTCCGACCGAGCCCCGTTGCTGTACGGCTACTTCAAGCAGCTCTTCGCGCAAGTCACGAACCCGCCGATCGACCCGATCCGCGAGGAGATCGTGATGAGCCTCTCGAGCGCGGTCGGGCCGGAGGTCAACCTGCTCAAGGAGACCGCCGACGACGCGCACGAGCTTGTGATCCCGCGTCCGTTGCTCTCGAACGGCGAGCTCGAGAAGATCCGCCAGGTCGACCACCACGTGCTGCGCTCGGTCACGCTCGACGCGACCTGGCCGGTCGAGGAGGGCCCCGCCGGACTCGAGGATGCGCTCGAGCGCCTGTGCACGGAGGCAGCCGAGCGGATCGAGGCGAGCTGCAACATCATGATCCTCTCCGATCGCGCCGGCGGCCCCGATCGGGCGCCGATTCCCGCGCTGCTCGCTACGGCCGCGGTCCACCACGACCTCGTGCGCGCGGGCACCCGTCTGCGCGCCGGGATCGTCGTCGAGTCGGGCGAGCCGCGCGAGGTCCACCACGTCGCCTGCCTGATCGGCTACGGCGCCTCGGCGGTCAACCCGTATCTCGCCTTCGAGACGGTCACGGGCCTCTTGGACGCCGGCTCGCTGCCCGAGATCGAGGGCGCCGACGTCGCGGAGCGCAACTTGATCAAGGCGATGGGCAAGGGCCTGCTGAAGACGATCTCGAAGATGGGCATCTCGACGATCCGGTCCTACTGCGGCGCTCAGATCTTCGAGGCCGTCGGGCTCGAGCCGGATCTGATCGACTCGCACTTCACGGGCACGACCTCACGGATCGGCGGGATCGGCCTCGAGGTGCTCGCGCTCGAGACGCTCGCTCGCCACCGGCTTGCCTACCCGACGCCTGAGACCGACCCGATGTCGACGCGGCTCACGGTCGGCGGCGTGCACGCCTGGCGGCGCACCGGAGAGCGTCACCAGTGGAACCCGGACACGATCGCCGCCGTGCAGCAGGCCGTCCGCCACAGGGGGGTCGAGGCCTACGAGGAGTACGCGCTCCGGGTCAACGACGAGTCGAGGCGCCGCGCCACGCTGCGCGGGCTGCTGAAGCTGAAGGCAGCCCCCGAGCCGATCCCGCTGGAGGAGGTGGAGCCCGCTAAGGAGATCGTCAAGCGCTTCGCCACCGGCGCGATGTCGCTTGGCTCGATCTCGACCGAGGCCCACGAGACGCTCGCGATCGCTATGAACCGGATCGGCGGCAAGTCGAACACCGGCGAGGGCGGCGAGGACCCGCGACGCTTCACGCCCGACGCAAACGGCGACTCGCGGCGCTCGAAGATCAAGCAGGTGGCCTCGGCCCGCTTCGGCGTGACCGCGCACTATCTCGTAAACGCCGACGAGCTCCAGATCAAGATGGCCCAGGGAGCGAAGCCAGGCGAGGGCGGACAGCTGCCCGGCCACAAGGTCGACGGCTACATCGCGAAGATCCGCAACTCGACGCCCGGGGTCGGCCTGATCTCGCCGCCGCCCCACCACGACATCTACTCGATCGAGGACCTCAAGCAGCTGATCTACGACCTGCGCTGTGCGAACCCGAGGGCGCGCATCAGCGTCAAGCTCGTGTCCGAGGTGGGCGTCGGCACGGTCGCCGCCGGAGTCGCCAAGGCGAACTCCGACCACGTCACGATCTCAGGCCACGACGGCGGCACCGGTGCCTCACCGGTGTCCTCGATCCAGTCGGCCGGGGTGCCGTGGGAGATCGGCCTCGCCGAGACGCAGCAGACGCTCGTCAAGAACCGCCTGCGTGACCGGATCACCGTCCAGGCCGACGGGCAGATGAAGACCGGCCGCGACGTCGTGATCGCGGGGCTGCTCGGCGCCGAGGAGTTCGGCTTCTCGACCGCGCCGCTGATCGCGCTCGGGTGCATCATGATGCGCGCCTGCCACCTGAACACCTGCCCGGTGGGGATCGCGACCCAGGATGCCGAGCTGCGCAAGCGCTTCACCGGCCAGCCGGAGCATGTCGTCAACTTCTTCTTCATGCTCGCCGAGGAGGTGCGCGAGTGGATGGCGAAGCTCGGCGTGCGGCGCTTCGAGGACCTCGTCGGGCGCACCGACCTGCTCGAGGTCGAGGAGGCGATCGAGCACTGGAAGGCGCGTGGCGTCGACCTCACGCACCTGCTCGCCGCAGCGGACGCTCCCGATGACGTGGCGCGGCGCAAGGTGCGCCCGCAGGACCCGGTGCTCGACGACCACCTCGACCACGAGCTGATCGAGCAGGTGCGCCCGGCGCTCGAGCACGGCGAGCGCGTCTCCGCCGAGCTGCGCGTGCGCAACAAGCACCGCACCGTCGGCGGCCTGCTGTCGGGCGAGATCGCGCGCCGCTATGGCGCCGAGGGGCTGCCGGAGGGCACGATCTCGGTGACCCTCGACGGCTCGGGCGGTCAGAGCTTCGGCGGCTGGCTCGCGGCCGGCGTGACGATGCTGCTGCGCGGCGACGCGAACGACTTCACCGGCAAGGGGCTGTCAGGCGGCGTGTTGGCGGTGCGCCCCCCCGACGGCACCACGTTTGCGGCCGAAGAGCACGTGATCGTCGGAAACACCGTGCTCTACGGGGCCACCAGCGGTCGCGCCTTCTTCCGCGGCCTGGCCGGCGAGCGCTTCGCCGTTCGCAACTCGGGCGCCTCGGCCGTCGTCGAGGGAACGGGCGACCACGGCTGCGAGTACATGACCGGCGGCAGGGTCGTAGTCCTCGGCCCGACGGGGCGCAACTTCGCCGCGGGCATGAGCGGCGGGATCGCCTACGTGCTCGATGAGAACGGGGTCTTCCCCGCTCGCTGCAACCCAGAGCTCGTGGAGCTCGAGTCGGCGGCGCCCGACGACCTGGAAGAGATCTACGCGCTCGTCGCCGAGCACGGCGAGCGCACGCAGAGCCCTGTCGCCGAGCGCGTCCTGATCGAGTGGGAGAGCCTGCGCGACGCGTGGGTCAAGGTGATGCCCCGCGACTACAAGCGCGCGCTCGCCGAGGCCGCGGAGCGCGAGGCGAGCGGCGGCAGCGAGGCCACCCCGGTCGGCTCACCCTCGGGCAGCAGCGAGGAGGAGGCGGTGCCGGCGTGATCGGAGGGGCCGTCTGATGGGCGAGCTCGGCGCCTTCCTCAAGATCGCGCGCCAGAACGGCCTCAAGCGGCCGGTGCCGGAGCGGGTCAACGACTTCCGCGAGTACCAGCAGCGGCTGCCCGTCGCCGATATCCGCGCGCAGGGGGCGCGTTGCATGGCATGCGGCGTGCCCTTCTGCCACCAGGGCTGCCCGCTCGGCAACCTGATCCCCGACTGGAACGACCTCGTCTATCGCGACAGGTGGCGCGAGGCGATCGACGCGCTACACGCCACCAACAACTTCCCCGAGTTCACCGGCCGCATCTGCCCGGCACCGTGCGAGCCGGCGTGCGTGCTCGCGATCAACGACGACCCCGTCACGATCAAGGAGATCGAGGTCTCGATCATCGACCGCGCGTTTGCGGAGGGGTGGGTCGTGCCGCGGCCTCCCAGCGCCAGGACCGGTCGCACCGCGGCGGTGATCGGATCCGGCCCCGCGGGGCTCGCCGCGGCGGCCGAGCTCAACAAGTTCGGCCACTCGGTGACGGTCTTCGAGCGCAACGACCGCGTCGGGGGCCTGCTGCGCTACGGGGTGCCTGACTTCAAGCTCGACAAGGCCGTCGTCCAGCGCCGCGTCGACATCCTCGCCGCCGAGGGCATCGAGTTCGAGACTGGCGTCGATGTCGGGCGTGACATCTCCGCAGACGACCTGCGAGAGCGCTTCGACGCGATCGTGATCGCCACGGGCTCCACCGTCCCACGCGACCTCCCGGTGCCCGGCCGCGAGCTCGACGGCGTCCACTTCGCGATGGACTACCTCGAGCAGCGCAACCGCTTCGTCGCGGGCGACGCGGCTCCCGAGCGGCCGATCAGCGCCGCCGGCAAGCACGTCGTGATCATCGGCGGCGGGGACACCGGCGCCGACTGCCTCGGCAACTCGCATCGCGAGCACCCCGCGAGCGTGACGCAGTTCGAGTTGATGCCGGAGCCGCCGCACGAGCGCCCCGACGCGCTGACCCCGTGGCCGGCCTGGCCGCTGATCTACCGCACCGCACCGGCCCACGAGGAGGGCGGCGAGCGGCGCTTTGCGGTGATGAGCACCGAGCTCGTCGGCCGTGACGGCCGCGTCGCCGAGCTGCACGGGCACGAGGTCGGTCCTCCGCCCGACTTCGCAAGGCGCGAGGGCAGCGAGTTCAAGCTCCCTGCCGAGCTGGTTCTCCTGGCGATGGGCTTCCTGCACCCCCGACAGGTTGGCCTCTTGCAGCAACTGGGCGTCGAGCTCGACGATCGCGGCAACGTGCGCGCCGACAACCACGCGAGCTCCGTGCCCGGCGTCTTCGCGGCAGGCGACGCGCGGCGCGGCCAGTCGCTGATCGTCTGGGCGATCGCCGAAGGCCGGCAGGCCGCGCGCGCCGCGGATCGCCACCTGACCGCCCTAGACCAGCACGGAGAGGACCGCGTCGGCGCGCTCCTCAGCCGCTAGGAAAGGCTCCGCCGGGTCCGCTACTCTCTCACCTGCAACCCCTCTTGCAAGCGGTGCCCCGGGCGCCTCGAGGGGGCCGGCCGCTGGCCCGGCAGGCAGGGGGCCAGAACTTGACGTTAGAACGCTACGTATTATGGGGATCGACTCTTGTCACGTATGGCTGAACTGAACGAAAACGCCAACTTCGAGGCCCTCCTTCGCCGCGGCGAAGAGCGCGGCTGTCTCGACCCGAAGGAGATCGCCACGGCGGTCGAGGAGCTCGAGCTCGGGGAAGGCGGGGCCGAGGCGGTCGTCGCCGAGGTCGAGCGGCGCGGCATCGACATCGTCGAAGACTGCGCGAAGGACACCCCGGCGCCATCGCTCTCCTACGACGCCTCCGAGTCCGCCGGCGACTCGCTCCAGCTCTTCCTCCACGACATCGCCCAGCGCCGCCTGCTGACGGCGGCCGAGGAGGTAGAGCTCGCCAAGCGCTTCGAGCGCGGCGACCAGGAGGCCAAGAATCGCATGATCGAGTCGAACCTGCGACTCGTGGTGGCAAACGCCAAGCGCTACCGTGGCCTCGGCCTTCCGTTCCTCGACTTGATCCAGGAGGGCATGCTCGGGCTGATTCGCGCCGTCGAGAAGTTCGACTACCGGCGCGGCTTCAAGTTCTCCACCTACGCGACATGGTGGATCCGCCAGGCGATGCAGCGCGGCCTCCAGCACCACTCGCGCACAATCCGCATCCCGGTGCACATCGGCCAGGAGCTTACGCGCCTGCGCGCCGCCGAGCGCAAGCTCGGCTCGGAGCTCGGCCGCGAGCCGACCACCGAGGAGCTCGCGAAGCAGCTCGAGATGGACCCTCACCAGATCGACGAGCTGCGCGCGGCAGAGCGGATACCGGTCTCGCTCGAGGCTCCGGTCGGCGCGGAGGGTGACACCGAGCTCGGGTCGCTGCTTCCTTTCGACGGGCCGAGCCCACTCGACCAGGTAGCTGTCGAGCTCGAGGAGGAGTCGGTGCGCCGCGCGCTCGAGCGCCTCGATGAGCCCGCGCGCCAGGTGATCCAGCTTCGCTTCGGCATCGGGGGCGGCGATCCGCTCACCCTGCGCGAGGTCGCCAGCCGGCTCGGGCTCTCCGCCGAGGGCGTGCGCAAGCTGGAGCGCCGAGCCCTGCGCCGGTTGGCCGCCGAGGCCGACCTCCAGGCGCTCGCCGCCTGACCGGAGGCCGCTCGCCGAACGAGGCGCGCACGGCGCGGTCGACGGCCTGTGACGCCCTCGCGGTCGGTTAGCATCCCGCGCCAATGGAGGTCATCGGCTTTCTAGCTCCGTGGATGATCATCGGGATCGCCGTGATCTTCCTGGCGCTCCGGGACGGGTCATCGCCCGCGCGCCCGCGTCGCTCGCGCAGCGGCGGGCGCGTGCTGGCCGCGGTCTTCGTGCCGCTTGCGATCGCGCTCGCGATCCTGATCCCGGGCGCGGTCATCGCCGACAACGGCCCGGAGCGCAGCGGCTCCGCCGCGGCGACGCTCACCGAAGAGGAGGAGCGCGGCCGCGAGCTCTTCAGGCAGACCTGCGCGAGCTGCCACTCGCTCGCCGCCGCGAACGCCCGCGGGGTCACGGGGCCCGACCTCGACAGCCTCGGGGCGATCGACAGGCGCCGCGTGGAGATCGCGATCCAAGTGGGCGGCTCCGGGGAGAAGCGTATGCCCGCCGGGCTGCTCCAGGGCGAGAACGCGGCCGCGGTCGGCGCCTACGTGGCCAAGGTCGCCGGCGGCTAGAGCGCCGCACCGAAACGGCCGCGCGCGCGCCGGTTTTGCAGGAACCGGCGCACACCGGGGGTCGCGCTAATGCATCCGCTGGCCGCGTCCGATGCGTATAGCGGTTAGCTTGACCCCGGACCTATACTTACCTTAAGTAAGAAACGAGAGAGCGACGAGATGAAGACCCAGGAGAGCAGGTTCCAAGTCCACGACGAGCTGACAGCGCCCGAGCGGAGCCTGCCCGTGCTGAAGGGCGCGCTGTCCGGCGGCGGCCAGCTTCCGAACTTCGTCGGCGTCATCGCGGGCTCGCCCGCCGTGCTGCGGGCCTACGCTCGCTTCCGCTCCGAGTTGCGCCACGGCGCGTTGCCGCTGAAGACCCAGCAGCGGATCGCGCTCGCGGTCGCGCAGCAGCAGAACAGCGCCTACGCGCTCAGCACGCTCCAGCGAACCGCCCGCGAGGCGGGGGTGGGCATGGACGAGATCGCCCTCGCGCGCGGGTTCGATTCGCGCGACGAGCGCGAGGCCGCGATGCTCCGCTACGTCAAGGGGCTGCTCGAGAGCGACGGCACGCCTCCCATGCACCTGCACGAGGAGGCCCGCGAGGCCGGCTGGAGCGACGAGCAGATTCTCGAGGCCGTCTCGCACGTGGCCCTTGGCACGTTTGCGAACCTCGTCACCCGTGCCGGCGACGTGCCACGCGACGGGTCGGTCGAGGAAGCCCGCCTGCTCCAAGCGGCCTGACGCGCCGCGCGCCGGAGGTCTACGCTTCCTAGATGGGCGCAGCCTCTACCCGCCAGTCCCGCGCCGAGCTCGCGCCGCATCGGCGCCAGGCGTGCTGCGCTCTCTACCACCAGGCTGTCGAGCTCGTCGGCAAGCGCTGGACGGGTGCGATCCTGATCGTCCTGCTCGACGGCCCATGTCGCTTCTCCGAGGTGGGGGAGCTCGTGCCCGACCTCTCGGACCGCCTGCTCTCGGAGCGCATGAAGGAGCTCGAGGCACACGGCATCGTCGAACGGCGAGCGATCGATCCCGTGCGCGTCGAGTACGCGCTCACCGCCAAGGGTCGTGCGCTCGAGCCGGCGGTCAACGCGCTCAAGGCGTGGGCGGAGGCTTTTCCGATCTCGCATGGCTGACCAGCCGAAGACCGTCGACGACGTGAAGGCGATCGTCGAGGAGAGCAACCTGCGCTTCATCCGCTTCTGGTTTACCGACATCCTCGGTCAGCTCAAGTCGTTCTCGATCAACGCCGCCGAGCTCGACGACGCCTTCGAGGGCGGCATGGGCTTCGACGGCTCGTCGATCACCGGATTCAACGCGATCGAGGAGTCGGACATGATCGCGATGCCCGACGCGGCGACCTTCGCGGTGCTGCCGTGGCGCCCGAATGAGAGCGGCGTCGGGCGGATGTTCTGCGACGTGATGACGCCTACCCGTGAGCCCTACGAGGGCGACCCGCGCTACGTGCTGCGGCGGGCGCTCGAGCGCGCGGCGCAGCTGGGCTTCGACGCCTTCAACGTCGGCCCTGAGCTCGAGTTCTTCTACTTCCGCAGCGCTCGCCCGGTGGACGGCGTGCCGGAGATCCTCGACGAGGGGGGCTACTTCGACCTGACGACGCTCGACGCCGGCTCAGACGTCCGCCGCGACACCGTGCTCGCGCTCGAGCAGCTCGGCATCCACGTCGAGTACACCCACCACGAGGTGGGCCCGTCCCAGCACGAGATCGACATGCGCTATGCCCCGGCGCTCAAGATGGCGGACGACTGCATGACCTACCGGATCACGGTCAAGGAGTACGCGATGAAGTACGGCTGGCATGCCACCTTCATGCCGAAGCCGCTGTTCGGCGAGAACGGCTCGGGCATGCACACCCACCAGTCGCTCTTTCGGGACGGGCGCAACGCCTTCTACGACGCCGACGACCAGTACTTCCTCTCCGACGTCGGCAAGGCATTCATCGCCGGCCAGCTCAAGCACGCGCGCGAGATCTCCTCGATCTTCGCCCAGTGGGTCAACTCGTACAAGCGCCTCGTCCCCGGCTACGAGGCGCCGGTCTACTGCGCGTGGTCGCGACGCAACCGCTCCGCGCTCGTGCGCGTGCCGCTCTATCACCCGGGCAAGGAGCGGGCCACCCGCATGGAGCTGCGCTGCCCGGATCCCGCCTGCAACCCCTATCTCACGTTCGCCGTGCTGTTGCAGGCTGGACTCGAGGGAATCGAGAAGGGCTACGAGCTGCCTGAGCCGATGGAGAAGAACCTCTATCACCTGTCGCCGGACGAGCGCAAGCGGCTCGGCATCGAGCAGCTGCCGGAGACGCTCGGAGAGGCGATCGAGCTGACCGCGGAGTCGGAGCTCGTGCTGCGCACGCTCGGCGAGCACATGTTCGACCGCTTCGTCGAGATCAAGCGCCAGGAGTGGGACGACTACCGCGTGCAGGTCACGCGATGGGAGCTCGACCGCTACATGGCGATCTTGTGACGCCCGCCCCGCGTTAAGGGGATGCAAACCCTGACAACCGGCTCGCCGGAGCGTTTCAGTGCGCACCGACCGCGGCCGATAGGGACCTTCGGGGCTTGACAGCGCCCGATCACGCTATGACTCACCTCCGACCCCCCAGCAGGCAGCGCCAGGGCGAACGCCCGGCGGTCATCCTGGGCGGGTCGTGGAACGCCGTCTCCGTGGCCCGCAGCCTCGGCCCGCGGGGGATCGAGGTGCAGGCGCTTGGGGACAGGCCCGATCGTCCCGTGCGCTACTCGCGCCACTGCGCCAACTACGTGACGGCGCTGCGCGGCGAGGACGTGCATGCGCGCTGGCTGCAATGGCTGCGCTCGGATGGCCCGGAGGGAGCTGTGGTGCTTCCCTGCGACGACGACGGTCTCGAGCTCGTGGCGCGCAACCGACGCGAGCTCGTCGACCTCGGCTACCTCCCGATCGAGGCCGACGACGACGTGGCGCTTGCGATGCTCGACAAGGAGCGCCAGTACGAGCTCGCCGCGAGGATCGGTGTGCCGGCGCCGCGCACGGCGCCGGTGCGCTCACTCGAGGAGCTCGATGCCGTCGCCGGATCGTTCGCGTATCCGTGCGCGCTCAAGCCGCTCCACTCCCACCTCTGGGCGAGGCACTTCTACGGGAAGGTGGTCGTCGCGGCCGACGCGGCGCAGCTGCGCGTCGCCTTCGAGCGCACGTTCGCGCTCGGCATCGAGGTCTTGGTCACCGAGATCGTCCCGGGCCCGGAGTCCGCCTACTTCGGGCACTACTCGTACCTCGACGAGCACGGCGAGCCGCTCTTCCACCTGACGAAGCAGAAGCTGCGTCAGTTCCCTTCCGGTTTCGGCGCCGGCTGCTACCACGTGACCGATTGGGACCCGGAGGTCGCAGAGCTCGGGCTGCGCTTCATGCAGGGCGTCGGAGCGCGCGGTCTCTCGAACGTCGAGTTCAAGCGCGACGCGCGCGACGGGCAGCTCAAGCTGATCGAGCTCAACTACCGCTTCACGGCGATCACCGAACTCCTGCGGCGCTCGGGCGCCGACGTCGCGTGGCTCGTCTACAGCCGCCTCGTCGGGCGGCCCCTGCCGCCGATCGCCCACTACCGGCGCGGCGTTCGCTTCTGGTATCCGATGGAAGACACGCGCTCGGCGCTATCCTCGTGCCGGGCGGGCGAGCTTCCGCCGGCGGCATGGATCCGCAGCATCGCCCATCGCCAGACCTTTCCGCTGCTGAGCATCGACGACCCGCTGCCGAGCGTCGGCTACCACGCGTGGCTCGCGAGGCGCCTGCTGAAC
>JACCXP010000222.1 GCA_013696905.1 Thermoleophilaceae bacterium | reverse complement strand
CCTGTGGCCCCTGTGGCGCTGCCCCCGCCGAGCAGGCCGCTGCCCCCGCCGCCGAGTAGCCCGCCGCCGCCGCCGCCGCCCCCGAAGAGCGAGTGCAGCAGCGCCACGCCGAGCGCGGCCGGGATCGGTGGGGCAAGCGCGGCCAAGTCGCGCCGCCGGGTGTGGATCGCGTCGTGAAAGGAGGTGCAGCCGTTGCAGCCACGCAGGTGCGCGCGCACCTTGCGACCGCGGAGCAGGCGTCGATCGCCCACCGACAACGTGCTGCGGACGGCCTCACAGTCCATCGCGCGACCCTCCTCGAGCTCGTGCAGGGCCGAATGCGCCTCGTGCACCGTCTGCTTCGCGGCGTTCTCCGAGATCGCGAAGGAGGCGGAGATCTCCGCGTAGGAGAGGCCGCTGATCTCGCGCATAACGAGCGCGCCCCGCTGGCGCTCCGACAGCTGCTGAAGGTCGGCCACGAGCTGATCCAGCCGGGCGTTCGTCTCCGCGTCGTGGTCGGCTCCCGGCCGCGAGACATCGGCCGCCTCGTCGAGCTCGGCGTGCGGTCGACGGCGCCGCAGCAGCGAGATCGACTCGTTGTGGGCGATGCGGTAGAGCCACGGGCGCAGAGCGAGGTCCCGCGGCTTCGAGGACAGGGCACGGAAGGCGTTCAGCAGCGTGTTCTGGAGGGCGTCGCTCGCATCCTCGTGATGGTTGAGGATGCCGCGGCAGTGGCGGTAGAGCGCGCCCTGATAGCGCTCCGAGATGACCTCGAAGGCGGTCTCGTTGCCGCTCGCGACCATGCGGGCGAGGCGATCGTCCGAGAGCAGGCGCAGACCGACCGCCCGGGAGCGGGCAGGCGACAGGGGGACTTGTGTTACGCCCACACATGGACTGTACATACAACGCGTGCCGGAGCCGTATGTAAGGCCCATTGAGGGAGGGCCGGCGAGGCCGCTCCGAACGGCTAGTAGGCGCCGCGGCCCGCGAGCACGGCGGGCACCGTCGCTAAGAGTATCTCGACATCGCGCGCGAGCGACCAGCCGGCCACGTACTGATAGTCGAACCGGACCATCTCCTCGAAGGGGATGTCCGAGCGGCCATAGACCTGCCACGGGCCCGTGATACCCGGTCTCAGGTCGAGCCGGCGCTCGTGCCATTCCTCGTCGAGCGCGTCGCTCTCGACCAGGATCAGCGGTCGCGGACCGACGAGCGACATCTCTCCGCGCAGCACGTTGAAGAGCTGGGGTAGCTCGTCGAGCGAGGAGCGGCGCAGAAAGCGGCCCACGCGCGTGACACGCGGATCCTCGTGGATCTTGAACATCACGCCGTCGTCGAGGTCGTTGGCCGCCTGGAGGGCGCGCTTGCGCTCCTCGGCGTCCGAGTACATCGAGCGGAACTTGTAGAGCTCGAAGACGCTCCCGTCCCTGCCCGCACGCTGCTGACGAAAGAACACCGGGCCGCGCGAGTCGCGCTTGATGGCGAGGGCGAGCAGGGCGATAACGGGCGCGAGCACCGTAAGCGCTAGCGTCGCGACGCCCGCGTCGAGCACCCGCTTGGCGGCCTGCGAAGAGCGCGACAGGCGCTGTGGGCCGATCGAGAGCACCGGCAGCCCGCCGACGTGGTCGAGCGTGCGCGTGCCGTCGAGGAACTCGAACAGGCGGGGGACCACGTCGACGGCCACGCCGTGATCGCGGCAGGCCCGGATCGCGGAGTGCAGGCGCTCGTGGGAGGCGAGCGAGAAGGCGATCATCACGCGATCGGCCGCTCGCTCGGCGAGGATCTGCGACAGGTCGTCGAGGCGTCCGAGGCGGGGGAGGTCGAGCGAGCCCGGCCCGTGCACGTCGTCGTCGACGAAGCCGATCGGCACGAGGCCGAACTGCTTGTGCGTGCGCAGCTTCTGGGTCAGCTGTCCGGCGACGAGCCCGGAGCCGACGATCACGGTTCGCTGCCTGAGCGCTGCCGAGCCGTGCACGTGGGCGCGGGCGACCGCGCGCAGCAGGACGGTCATGCCGAGCACCGCCATCGCGCCGACGAGGCCGGCCGTGAGCGCGCGCGGGCTCTCGAGCGCGCGGGCGAGGAGCAACAGCGGCCAGGAGACGAGCCACGCCGAGACGAGCATGCGCGGGATCTCGGGCACCCCGCTCGCCCACGAGCGCAGCCCGGCGACCGCGTACAGGCCACATACGAACAGCGTCGTCAGCCAGCCCGCCGCGAGCAGCGTGGCGACGGTCGATCCGTCGCGTAGTCCTAGCCCGCCGGCGATCGCGCCGAGCGCTCCGGCGACGAGCGCGGCGGCGGCGTCGCTGCTGGCGCCACCGAGGCCGGCCGCAGTGGGAATCGCTTTGGTTAGCGCGACGGCGGCGCCCGACGACACTCCCGAGCGCGCCCGCAACGCCGTGAGCGCCCGGGGCACGAGGTTATCGGGACCGTCCAACGTCGGGTCGGTGCACGCCAGCGATAGGTGGGGCGCTGTCTCCAGCGAGAGCGTGTCGAAGAGGCTGACGGTCTGCAGGATGGTCACCAGTTCGTGATACCCGTCGTGTCGGCGACGAAGGACCTCAAGACCGAGGTTCAACTTGGCCGGCGCGCGCACCACCCACCCGGTCATCCCCCGGCCTCGACCGGGGGAAGCGGCGGGGCC
>JACCXP010000044.1 GCA_013696905.1 Thermoleophilaceae bacterium | reverse complement strand
GCGGGCCTCGATCACGATCTACGTCGTGCCCGCCTTTGCGGTCCTCTACGGGATCGTTCTGCTCGACGAGCCGGCGACCCCGGGCACCTTCGCGGGGCTGGTCCTGATCGTCAGCGGCTCGTGGCTGGCGGCGGGCAGTGGTCCGCGGCGACACCGCGACGGCATCGAGGCCGCGAATCTGCGCTAGGGGGAGCCTCCGACCCAGGCGAGCGTCTTCGTCGTGAGGCGGTCGAGTGCCTCGACCGCCAGCTCGAGATGCTCTTGGAGCGTGTCCTCCTCCTTGGCATGCGAGAGCCCGCGCAGGCTCTGGACGAACAGCATCACCGTCGGAACCCCCACCCGTGCGGCCTCGGCGGCGTCATGCAGCGGGCCGCTCGGAAGAGTCGGCGCCTCACCCGCGATCTCGCGCACCGCATCCTCAGCCAACTCGATCAGCCCGGGGTGGAAGTGGATCGGCTCGATCGCCCAGATCGGCTGCCAGTCGAGCGCGACCCCCTCCTCGCCGGCGATACGCTGCGCCGCCTCGCGCGCCTCGGCCACCATCACGGCCAGCCCGTCGGCCTCGAGGTGGCGCTGGTCGAGCACGATCTCGCATGCGCCCGGCACCGCCGTGACGATGCCCGGCTGCACGGCGATCGTGCCGACGGTGCCGACGCCGCCGCCCTGCTTCGCGATCTCGCGCAGATCGAGCGTCAGCCGGGCGGCCGCGGCGAGGGCGTCGCGGCGCACGTCCATCGGCGTCGAGCCGGCGTGTGCCGACTGGCCCGTGAAGCTCACGCGCGTGCGCTCGAGGCCGAATGTCCCGAGCACGACGCCCAGCGGAAGCTCGAGGCGCTCGAGCACGGGGCCCTGCTCGATGTGCAGCTCGAGATAGGCGGCGGCGCCCGCGAGCCGCCCGCGAGCCTCGGCCAGGCGATCGAGCTCGAGGCCGTGCTCCGCCAGCGCATCGGGCAGTGCGACGCCGGCCGCATCGCTGAGGCCGCGCACCTCCTCGATGTCGAGCGTGCCCGACGCCGCGCTCGAACCGAACAGAGAGCGGCCGAAGCGCGCGCCCTCCTCGTCGGCCCAGTCGACCAGACGGAGGGTATGGGCCGGGCGTCCGTCTTCGGCCACGCGCCTCAGCACCTCCAGGCCGGCGATCAGGTCGAGCGCCCCGTCAAGCCAGCCGCCGTTCGGGACGGAGTCGATGTGGCCACCGATCAGGACCGCGCGGTCGGATGCCCCCTCGAGCGTCGCCCAACGGTTGCCGGCGGCGTCGTCCTCGACCTCGACCGGGAGTGCTTCCAGCTTCTCGCGCATCCACTCGCGCGCCCGCGCCCACGTGTCGGTGAACGCGACGCGCTGGGCCCCGTGCTCGTCGCCGGTCAGCTCGTGCAGCTCACGCAGCTCGGAGACCGTGCGTCCTGGGTCGAGTGGCATCGAGGGGATGCTAAGGGGCACCTCGGCCTAGAGCCGGCAAATAGGGTCCGCGATCGACATGCGTCTGCCCGAGCCACTCGTATCGGTCATCGTCCCGACGCTCGAGGAAGCCCGGAGCCTTCCCGGACTGCTCGACCACCTCGCCGGGCTGGCCGGCCGGCTCGAGGTCATCGTGGCCGACGGCGGGTCGCTCGACACCACCGCCCGGCTGGCTCGTGACCATCCGAGCGGCCCGCGGGTGGTCGAGGCGCCCGGGGGCCGCGCCCGGCAGCTGAACGCCGGCGCCGCGGTCTCCTCGGGCGAGTTGCTCGTCTTCGTGCACGCCGACAGCCGTCTGCCCGCCGACGCCTACAGTTCGCTCGCCGCGGCCTGGCGAGACGGTCGCCTGGTCGGCGGCAACTTCAGGCTGCACTTCGAGGGCGGCGATCGCTTCGCGCAGGTGCTCGCGGCCTACTACCGCCTCTCGCGCCACCTCGGCGTGTACTACGGCGACTCGTCGCTCTTCGTCCGGCGCGAGGTGTTCGAGCTGCTCGGTGGCTTTCGCGAGCTGCCGATCATGGACGACTACGACTTCGCGCGGCGACTCGAGCGCTCGGGCGCGACGGCATGCCTGCCGGGCCCCGCGCTGACGTCGGCCCGCCGCTGGCGGCACGCCGGGGTTACGCGAACCCTCTGCTCCTGGACGGCGATCCAGGCCCTCTACTGGGCCGGCGTGCCCCCGGCGCGCCTCGCACCCCTCTACCGCCGCATCCGCTGACGCGCGTGGCCGGCCAGCGGCGTACCCAGGGCGCTCGCTCCCGAGCCGGCGCTGCTTACGACCTCGCGATCGTCGGCGGCGGCACCGCCGGGCTGGTCGCCGCCGTCATCGCCGGGGAGCTCAGCGCCCGGGTGGCCCTGATCGAGCGGGCGGCGACCGGCGACGACTGCCTGTGGACGGGGTGCGTGCCCTCCAAGGCGCTGATCGCCTCCGCCGGCCTCGCCCAGCGGTTCAGGACCGCCGATCGGTTGGGGCTCGAGCCGGTCGAGCCCAGGATCGACTTCTCGCGCGTGATGGACAGCGTGCGCGCGGCGCGCGAGCAGATCGCCCCACATGACTCGCCGGAGCGCCTGCGCCGCTCAGGGGTCGAGGTGATCGAGGCCGAAGGACGTCTGCTCGGCGCCGGAGTCGTCGGCGCCGGTGGGCGCCGGCTCGCCGCCCGCGCCGTCCTGATCGCCACCGGCTCCCGGCCGCTGCTCCCATGCATCCCCGGCCTGGCGGCCTCATCCCCGCTCACCACCGACACCCTTTGGGAGATCGACGAGCTCCCGCGACGGCTCGTGGTGCTCGGAGGAGGCGCGACCGGCTGCGAGCTGGCTCAGGCCTTTGCCCGGCTCGGGTCGAAGGTCACGCTCGTCGAAGCGCAGGCGGCGCTGCTGGCGAACGAGGAGCCCGAGGCCCAGGCGCTCGTGGCTCGCCGGCTGCGCGAGGAGGGCGTCGACGTCCGGCTCGACGCGCGGGTGACGCTCGTCGAGTCGGGCGAGGTCAAGCTCGAGGGAAGCCGCGAGCGAGCGTCGGGTGCCGGCGCGCCGCCCGCCGACACGGCGCTGCCCTGCGACCGAGTCCTGGCGGTCGCGGGCCGTCGCCCGGTCACCGAGGCGCTCGGGCTCGAGACCGTCGGGGTGGCGCTCGATCAGGACGGTGCCGTGCGTGTGGATCGGCGCCTTCGCACGACGGCGCGCGGCGTCTACGCCGCGGGTGACGTGATCGCAGCGCTTCCCTTCACGCACGTGGCCGCCTACCACGCTCGCGTAGCGGTGACAAACGCGCTCTTCCGCGTGCCGCGCTCCGTGGACTACAGCGCTGTGCCGTGGGTCACCTTCACCGATCCCGAGGTCGCCCGCGTCGGCATGAGCGAGGCGCAGGCGCGCAGCCGCTTCGGGTCGAGCGTCGACGTCGAGCTGCAGCACTACGCCGAGCTCGATCGCGCGGTCGTCGCCGGTGAGATGGATGGCTTCGCGAAGCTCGTCAGCGGCCCTAGAGGGCGGCTCGTCGGAGCCACGATCGTGGCGCCGTCGGCGGGCGAGGCGGTGGCCGAGCTGGCCGCGCGGATCGCCTCCCGTGGGAGCCTCGCCGGGCTCGCGGAGGCGGTCCACGCGTATCCCACCTTCGCCGAGGGCCCCGTGCGGGCGGCGGAGGAGCGAGCGCTCCGCGGCTGGAAGTCGATGCCCTACCGGGCGCTTACGCGCTCGGCGCTTGTGGCGCTGCGTGGCTTCGATCGGGCGCTGGACCGGGGTCGAGGCTCGCCAGCACGCACAGCGACGGATAGCCGCGATTGACCCATCGAGCCCGCCGGACGGTGAAGCGCTCGCCGAGCTCGGATCGTGGGTCGAGCGGCCGCAGCCCCGCGGCGACGCCCGACGAGGCCTCGGCGACGGCCACGACGGGCTTCACCAGCAGCCGCCCGAGGCGAGCGCGTGGCAGCGCCGGCGTGACGGTGGCGAGCCGGCCGCCGGGGCGCAGTACGCGTGCGACCTCCTCGAGGACCAGGTCTCGGTCGCGTCGGTCGAGCAGGTGGAGCAGGTAGGCGACGGTCGCGACGTCGAAGCTGTCGTCGTCGAAGGGCAGCTCCCGCGCGTCCGCGCGCACGAGCTCCCACTCGGGCGGCAGATCCCTCGCGGCGGCGAGCATCTGCGGCGAGGAGTCGACGCCGACCGCGCGCAGAGGCCGTCCCGGGGGCATGCGAAGCTCGCGCAGGACGCCCGCCGTCCCGGTCGCCACGTCGAGCAGCTCCTCCCCGGCCAGCGGCGAGACGAGATCGAGCAGCGCCCGCAGAGCCGGCCGCTGCAGGGCGAGCTGACGGTCGTAGGCGCTAGCGACCCTGTGCCAAGGGACGTTCGACGTGCTCAGCGGAGCCTCGATGGGGCGCGACTCGACGTGACCGGTAGGTCGATCGAGCGCACCCGCAAGATGTGCCTAGGACGTCTGCGTCATCGCAGCGGCGGCTCGGGGAGCCTCCTCGGCCTGCTGCCGGGCGCCGCTCGACAGGGCCAGCGCGTTCGCGAGCGCGCGCAGGTACGCGCGCCCGGAGGCCTCGAGGATGTCGGTCGAGACGCCCTGGCCCGAGGCCAGCACGCCGTCGAGCTCGAGCATCACGGTCGTCTCGCCGAGCGCGTCGCGCCCGCCGGTGACGGCGCTCACGTGGTACTCCTTCAGCCGCGCCTCGTGGCCGGTGGCGGCGTTGATGGCGCTGAAGAAGGCATCGACCGGCCCGTCGCCCGTGAACGAGCCGTCGACCAGGCGGCCGTCCGGCAGACCGATCGTGACGCGCGCGAGCGGCGCCCGCACCGACGACGCCTCGACGTCGAAGGACTCGAGCGAAAAGGCGCTCGCGGACTGGCGCATCTCGTCTGAGACGATCGCCTCGAGGTCGAGCGCCGTCACCTTCTTCTTCTTGTCGGCGATCTCCTTGAAGCGGAGAAAGGCGGTGTTGAGCGCCGCGCCGTCGACCTCGAAGCCGAGCTCCTCAAGCGCGTTCTTGAGCGCGTGGCGACCGGAGTGCTTGCCGAGCACGAGCGTGTTCGCCTCGAGGCCGATCGTGGTGGCGTCCATGATCTCGTAGGTCGTGCGCTCCTTGAGCACCCCGTCCTGATGGATCCCGGCCTCGTGCGCGAAGGCGTTGCGGCCGACGATCGCCTTGTTGTGCTGCACCTGATAGCCGGTCAGGCGCGAGACGAGCCGGCTCGAGCGGGCGATCTCGGTGGTCTCGACGCCGGTCCAGAGACCGTGCGAGGACTCCCGCGTGCGCAGCAGCATCACGATCTCCTCCAGCGAGGCGTTGCCGGCGCGCTCGCCGATGCCGTTGATCGCGCATTCGACTTGCCGGCAGCCGGCCACGAGGCCCGCGAACGAGTTGGCGACTGCGAGGCCGAGGTCGTCGTGGCAGTGCACGGAGAGCACGACGTCGCGCAGGCCCGGCACGAGCCGGTAGAGCTGCTCGAACATCGCGGCGTACTCGTCGGGCATCGTGTAGCCGACCGTGTCCGGCACGTTGATCGTCGTCGCGCCCTCGTCGAGCGCGATCTGGATCACCTCGCCCATGAACTCGACGTTCGAGCGCGAGCCGTCCTCGGGCGAGAACTCCACGTCATCGGTGTAGCGGCGCGCGTGCGCGACCGCCGCCCGCACCTGGCCCTTGACGTCCTCGCGCGTGGTCTGCAGCTTGCGCTCGATATGGATGTCGCTTGTCGCGATGAAGGTGTGGATGCGCGGGCGCTCGGAGTCCTTGACCGCGTTCCACGCCGCCTCGATGTCCTTGGCGTTCGCCCGCGCCAGGCCGCAGATGACCGGCCCCTCGACCTCGCGCGCGATCGCCTGGACCGCCTCGAAGTCACCCGGCGAGGTGATCGGGAAGCCGGCCTCGATCACATCTACGCCGAGCCGGGCGAGCTGACTCGCGATCTCGACCTTCTCCTGCTTGTTCAGCGAGATGCCCGGCGACTGCTCGCCGTCGCGCAGCGTCGTGTCGAAGACGCGTACTCGGCTTGCATCGTCGCCCGTCGGGCCCGTCGGTTGCTCGCTCATGCCCTTCCTTTCGTCTGCCCTGTCTCGATCTCCTTCGTCATGCGGCTCGGCGGCCGCCACGCGCTATTCCCCCCGAGGGGGGAGGAGGAGAAGTCGAAGGCAGAGCGGGAAGGTCACTGGGCGGCAAAGGCTACACCGTCAGCACGACCTTCCCGACGTTGCGCCGCTCGCCGAGGAAGCGGTGTGCCTCGGCGCCGCGCTCGAGTGGAAACGCCGCGGCCACGACCGGTCGCAGCTTTCCCTCCTCGACCCACGCGCGCAGCGGATCAACGTACTCCCCGAGCCCTGCTTGGGCGTTCCAGACGCGCAGGAGGTTGAAGCCGATCACGGACTTCGACGAGCTCGACAGGCGCAGCGGATTGAAGCGCGGCGTCTCGAGCAGCGTGCGCGCCGCCGTGCGCAGGTCACGGCGCTCGCCGGACACGAGCGAGGAGGCGCCGAAGCAGACGAGCCGGCCGCCGGCGCGAAGCAGCGAGAACGAGCGTCGCAACGAGCGCCCGCCGACAGCGTCGAGAGCGATGTCGATCGGCTGGCGCTCGCCTGCGATCCGGCGCAGCTCGGCGACCCAGTCGCCGCTTCTGTAGTCGAGCGGGTGGTCGACGCCGATCGCCCGGATCGCCTCGTGCTTCGCCGCCGATGCCGTGCCGTAGACCTCGGCGCCGTGGAGCTTCGCGATCTGCGTGGCGGCGATCCCCACCCCTCCGGCGGCGGCGTGCACGAGCACCCTCTCCCCCGTGCGCAGCGATCCGTAGCGGACGAGGATGCCGTAGGCGGTCGCGTAGTTGACCGGCAGCGCCGCGCCCTCCTCGTAGCTCCAGTCCTCGGGCAGCGCCAGCAGCTCGGCGGCGGGAACGACCACCCGCTCGGCGTAGCCCCCGAAGCGACAGGCGCCGAGCACGCGATCGCCGGCGCGCACGCGCTCGACCCCCTCCCCCAGCCTCTCGACCAGCCCTGAGAACTCGTAGCCGACGACGCAGGGCGGCTTCGGTGCGTCGGGGTAGAGGCCCGTGCGGGCCATCAGGTCGGCGAAGTTGACCCCGGCGGCGCGCACCGACACGCGCACTTCACCCGCGCCCGGCTCGGGATCCGGACGCTGTTCGATCTGCAGCACATCGGGCGGGCCGTGGCGGGTGATCACGAGCGCGCGCACCGCTCGCGACCCTAGTTCCCCCCAGGCCTACTCGGGGTCCGTGTCCTCCGGCCCGCCGCCGAGGAAGCGGATGAAGACGTCCTCGATCGACTCGCCGTTGGCCTCACCCGAGAGGCCGCTCTGGGCGCTCGTGAAAGCGATGTAGTTGGCGCGGTTGCTCGAGCTCGGGTTGGTGCTCGCGCCGTTGAAGAACCCGCCCGCCTCGAGCGCCTTGCCCGGACGGCTCTCGCGCGAGACGTTGCCGAACTTGCGCGCGCGCGGGAAGTTCCAGTAGTAGATGTCTCGCACAGAGCCGTTGGGGTCGATGTTCTTGATCGCCGGGCTCTGGCGCAGGTTCGTGGCCTCCGAGTCGAAGGCGACGTTCTCGCCGGCACCGGTGATCGCCGGGTTGTTGCTCGGGCCGTTGCCCTGCACCTTGACGCCCTCGGGGAAGTCATTGCTGACGCCCCAGGAGTAGGAGACCATCTGCATCCTGTCCTTCGTCGGCGCCTTGGAGGAGATCGTGCGCCGGTAGACGTCGCTGACGGCGCCGTTCTCGTCCTCCGAGATGCCCTGGCAGAGATTCTTGCAGAGGTTGGTCGCGGTCGACTCGAAGGCGACGTAGTAGCCGTTGTCGTCGGCGGCGGGATCGGCGCTCGTGCCGTTGCCGCGACCCGAGCTGCCCGCGCTCACGAGCAGCTCGCGGGCCGTGCGCTTGACGGTCGGGTTCCCCTTGTTGAAGAGCTTCTGGAACGACTGCTGGTAGATCTGGCCGCCGCGCTCGTAGGCGACGCCCTTGCCGTTGGTCTGCTGGTCTGGGTTCTTGCCGCGGGCGATCCTTGTCGTCTTCTCGCCCTCGAGATCGCGCACGAAGACCGAGCCCGACGCCTCGTAGGTGACAAACTCGCACTCGCCGTCGATGACGCCGTTAGTCGCGTTGCGATGGCCGGCGCTCACGAGCGTCGTGCGCTTGCGGTTGAGGTCGCGCAGGTAGATGTCGGAGTCTGAGGAGCGGTCACCGCGATCGAGGTTGGTGGCGGTCGACTGGAAGGCGACGCAGTGGGGCTTGCGCTTCTGGTCGCCGTCGAGTGAGGGCTTCGACGAGTTGCCGTTCGCCTGCGCTCCGTTGCGGCCGGTCACGCTCGCGCGGACCAGCGTGCCGGAGAGGTCGCCCCCCCGCGATCCACGCGTGAGCACGAAGACGTCGCGCTTCGAGTTGGAGTCGCCACCGACGAGGTTGCCGGCGGCGGAGTCGAACGCGATCAGGCGTACGACGCGGCTGTCCTGGCTGAAGGTGGTGTTGTCGCTCGGTCCGCCCGCCTTGGAGAGCGTCGGCGCGATCTGCGTCTTGCGGTCGCCGTTGACCTGCTGCGTTCGCTGGGCGAGGGAGACCGGGGCAAGCACTGCTGACAGGGCGAGAACGCTCAACAGGGTCCGGCGGACGGGCGAGGAAGGCATGCGATCTCCATAGACGGGGTCAGGCTCTCCGAACCGTGATCGGCAGTCTCTGGAGCGGCCTTGAACCGGCTAGCTGGACCCCCCCCAACGCATCTCGTTGAGTGTTCTGACCGCCAAGGGGCCTAGCTTCGTGGCCGATCAAGATGGCGACGACGGGGAAGAGGTGGAGTGCGGCGCAGGCGGTGTGCCCGCGGCCTGAGCACGGCGGGTCGCGCGTGCGCTTCGACGGTAGGTACGGCAAGTCGGGGCATCGTCGCCAGCTCTACCGCTGCACGCCGCCAAATGGCGATCGGCCGCACCGCTTCACCGAGGCGCTCCCGCGCGAGGAGGCGTGGCACGACGCCTGCGAACTCTGCGAGCGGGCCGTGCATCTGCACGAGGGGCCGCACGCGGCGCGTCACTACCAGTTCGTCGCCCGCGGGATCGCGGAGGCGCTCGTCGCAGTCGGCGCGGGCGCAACCTACCGCCAAGCGGCGCTGGTGGCGCGCGAGCGGGCACGCCGGCTGCGCGCCGATCCAGACACGGGCGAGCTTCGGCTGACTCGCCACGGGCAGCTGGTGATGGACTGGGTCGAGGTCTTCGCCCCGGTCGTCTGTGAGACGCGTCGGCCCGCCGCCTGGCCGGCGGCGGGGTCGCTGCTGCTCGACGACCTGCCCTTCTCGGTGCGCGACCCGGCCACCGGCCGCTTCCGGATCGCCTTCAAGGTCTTCTGCGCGGTGGGCTTCGAGCACGAGCGCCCCAGGCTGTGGCGCATCCAGGCCTTCCCGGAGGCGACGCAGGCCAACTGGGAGGCGTTCTTGCGCGGCCTGGATGGCGCCCCGTCGCGGGTGGTCTGCGACAACCACAGCGGCCTGAACGCTGCGGTGCGGGTTGCGTTCCCTGACGCCGAGCTCTATCTGTGCGAGTGGCATCTGCGCCACGCGCTGGAGCGGCTGATGGACAAGATCGAGAAGATCGAACCCGAGCACCGGGCGGCAATCGACGCGCTGCGGCCCCGCATCGAGGCGGCCTTCACGGGCCCGTCGTTCTGGAAGCCGTTCGCCCGCGACGCTCGCGCCGCGGACATCGGACGCCTCTCGAGCTGGCTCGAGAGCACCGGGCGGATCGTCGAGGACCAGTTCGCCCGCCGCGGTCTGCGCAGCGCGCGTCCGGTGGACACGCCCTTGTCGACCTCCCCGATGGACGGGCTCATCGGCCCGATCCGCGACGCCCTCCACCCGCGCCGCTACGGCCTCAAGAACGAGGAGCGCACCAACCGGCTGCTGCTCCTCATGCAACTGCACGCCAACCGCCACGATGACGCCCGCGCCTACACCGGGGCGATCCGCGCTTGGCTTGAGGCAAACAGCGGCCGCCCCCGAGTCGGCCGTCGCACAATCACCGATCGCCGCAGCCGGCCCTCGCTGCGGTGACTACCTGTCTCTCTCAGAATGCTCTGTGAGATGCGTTGGGGGGGGACCGGCTAGGGCTCGGGCAGCTCGTCGAGCCGGCCCGAAGCGGCGTCGATGACGCGGCTAGCGACCCCCTCCCAGCTGAAGTGCTGGCGCGCGTAGGCGGCGAGCGCCGCCGAGGCCCGCGAGCGGGTCGGCTCGTCGAGCTCGAGCCAGCTCGCAAGCCTGTCCGCGAGCTGCTCGACGGCGCCCGGCCCGAGCGTGAACGAGAGCAGCGGGCGCACCGGATCCTCGACCGCCGCGGCGAGCTGGGCGGTCACCTCCGCGAGGCCGGAGTGCGAGGCGGAGAGCGGCAGCGCGCCGCAGGCGGCCGCCTCGGCCGCGACCATGCCGAAGGCCTCCGGGAACGTGCTCGGCACCACCTGGGCTGTGCACGCCGAGAGCAGCTCGGGAACGTCGGCGTACTCCAGCCGCCCGGTGAAATGCACGCGCTCGGCGGCACGGGCGGCGCTTCGGAGATAGAGCTCGCGTCGCGGTTCCCCGAGCCCCTCGAGGAAGGCGGTCAGGTAGGCGAGCTTCGAGGCCGGCCCACCCTCGAGCTCGCGGCCGCGTGCGGCGATCTCGAGCGCGCCGGCGAGGTCGCCCCCAGCGAGCGCCGCGAGCAACCGCACGAGCGCGTCGCGGTAGGTGCCGAAGCCGACCAGGCACAGGCGGGCCTCGGGCACGCGGGCGACCACGAGCGGCCAGGCGGCGAGCAGCAGGTCGACGCCCTTCGAGACGATCAGCTTGCCGACGTAGGACACGACCGGCTCGCTCTCGGGTCGCAACGCGCGCAGCGCCGTAGCGGCGCCCGCCTCGCCGCCCCAGGACGCCGCCTCACCGCGCTCGAGGCGGTCGGCGAGCGCGCGAACGCGTTCGGCGGCCTCGGCGCGCGGGCGCGGGCGGAAGGCGTGCACGTCGACGCCGGGCGGTCCGAGGCGGGTCTTCGCGGGCAGGGTGGAATCCTCGATCGTCTCCCACAGGCGCTCGGCGGTGTGGCGCGAGCCGACGAGCACGGCGCGCGCTCCTTCCATCCCCTCGCGCGCGTAGGGTCCGAAGCGGGCCAGGTAGGGCCTGACCGTGTACTCGAGCGCGCTGCCGTGAACCTTGACCGCGTAGGGCACCTGGCCCGCGAGCGCGCGCGCGAGCACCGCCGGGCCCATCACCTCGTGGTTTGCGAGCGCCAGGTCGGGGGCGACCAGGGCGGCGACCTCGGACACGGCGGCCACGTTCGCGGCAAGGTAGCGCTCGAGCTCCGAGTCGTCGAGTGCTGGGAACGGGCGCGCGTCGAAGCCCTCGTACTCGTCGGCCACGTAGACCGGCAGCAGTCCACCGATGTCGGGTCGGTAGACCGTGCAGCGCGCCGGCTCGCGCAGCCGCCGCATCGACAGCTGCCCGCCGTCCCAGTCGGCGACCGCATCGACCCAGGAAAGCGCTTCGGCGCGGCGATCCTGGCACAGCAGGTGCACCTCGTGGCCGAGGCGGGTGAGGGCCGGTGCGAGCTCCGCGTTGTAGACATTGCTGCCGGTGCCACGCAGCAGGTAGCCGTGGAAGATGAGCACACGCACCCGGCGAGTATCACCGCCGCCCCCGGCGGAGCGGCACCGGCCGCAGCCGCCTCGCGCTGCTAACTTCCGTCGCCGTGAACCGGCGCCAGAAGTATCGATTGCGCTCGGCCTCCGATCGCGAGGTGATCCGCGCCGTCGAGCCGGGAGCGGTCTACGTCGACCGCGAGACCGGTGAGGAATTTCGCGTCGTGGGCAAGACGCTGCCGCTTGCGCCGTCGCCGAGCCAGCTTCCCTGGAGCGTCGAGAACCTGCGCCTGTGTGGCTGCTCGCTCGAGCAGCTCGTGCCGCGTGACCTCAACGACTGCCCGAACTGCGGCCGGCGGCTGCCGGCCATCGAGCGGTAGCGGCGCTTGCGGAGCGCGTTCGCACGCGCGCTGGCCGCCACCGTCCTGGTCAGCCTGCTCGCCGCTCAGGCGACAGCCTGCGGGGGTGACGAGGAGCGCGTGCCCAGCACGGTGCCCGCCCGGCCCGAGCTGACCGTGCCGGGGGAGAAGGCGCGCCCGGCCGAGGCGGCCGGCGGGCGGGAGCGTCGCTCGACCTCGGCCACGGAGCCGGCCCCGCCACCCCCGACCACCGACCAGGCGCCGAGCTCGACCGCCGAGGCGCCGAGCACGACGCAGCCGCCGGCTGACAGCCCGTCGAATGACACGCCGCCGCCCTCGGGCAGCGCTGCCGACCGCTTCGAGCAGGCATGCCGCGAGAATCCCGACGCATGCCGCTGAGCGGCGGCTGACGATCAGTTCACGCGCGGGTCGAGCGGCATGCGCGTCAGCAGCGCGTAGCGCCCTCCCTTGCGCTGGAGCACCGCGGCCCACAGCTGCCCCGGGTCGTCGCAGAAGACGTCGGCGGCGACAGCCGGCTCGATGATCCACCCCTCGGCCGCGACCTCTGCATCGAGCTGCCCGGCCGCCCAACCCGCGTGGCCGGCGAACGCTCGCGAGCGCCCGATCCCGGAACCCGGCGGCTCTGGCCCGACGAAGCCGATGTCCCCGAGCGCCACGCCGGCCGCCTCTCGGACGTCCTCGAACTGCGCCAGGATCAGGATCCCGGACGGCTCGACGGGGCCCCCGACGAAGATGCGCTCACCCGGCTCGACGAGAGCGGCGAGCTCTGGCGCACCGTCGCTCAGTTCGAGCGGGGACGGGCGGTTCAAGACGAGCCCGAGCGCGCCCTCCTCGCTGTGCTCGGCGACGAGCACGACCGTTCGTTCGAAGTTCGGGTCGTGCAGCGCTGGAGCGGCGATCAGCAGCTTGCCGTGCAGCGGGTCCACCAGGCAAGTCTGCCATCCCGACCGCTCCGCTGTACCGGGGGTCGAGATGTCGCGCCCCCGGCTTGGCCGTCCGTACAAGCTGCCCGCCCAAACGTTGATCTACGCTCGGGGAATGAGCGGTCACGTGCCGGCAAACCCATTGCTGCCCGGGTTCGAGGGCTACGAGCTGTCGCCGTCCTACTACGACGAGGCCTTGGCGCCTCCGATGACCCCGCGCCCGCAATACGCGCGCCTGCTCGGGGGTCTCGAGGGAGTCGACCTGGCAGACCTCGCGCACGCGACGAAACGGGCTGTCGATCGGCGCGGGGTGCGCTTCCGCTCGCGCGACGGATACGTGCCCTTCAAGCTCGACCCGATCCCGCGCATCTTCCCGCGCGAGGAGTGGGATCGCCTGGCCGCGGGACTCGTGCAGCGCGCACGGGCGCTCAACGCGTTCGCGGCCGACTGCTACGGCGAGCGTCGCATCGTGGCCGCCGGACGGGTGCCCGGGCGGGTGCTCGAGGGGGCCGAGCACTTCGAGCCCGAGATGGCCGGCGTCGTGGGGCCGGGTGCGGTCTACGCCGGGGTGCTCGGCTTCGACCTGGTGCGCGACTCAGACGGCGTGCTCAAGGTGCTCGAGGACAACGCGCGCACACCGTCGGGCCTCGCCTATGCACAGGCCGCGCTCGAGGCGATCGACGAGGTCCTGCCGCTCGCGCCCGAGGCACGCCTCGACGCCGACGAGCGCTGGAGCGCCCTCGCCGACGTGCTCCGGGCAGCCGCCCCCGAGGGGGTCGAGAAGCCCGAGGTCGCGCTGCTCTCCGACGGGCCCGCCAACAGCGCCTGGTGGGAGCACGAGTGGATCGCCGCCGCGCTCGAAATCCCGGTCGTGACACTCGACATCCTCGAGACACGCGGCGATCGCCTCTACGCACGCATCGACGGCCGCCAGCGCCGGCTCGACGTCGTCTATCGCCGCACCGACGAGGATCGGATCCACGACACCTCAGGCAAGTTGAGTCCCTGGGCCGAGGCCGTCCTCGGCCCGCTCAAGGCCGGGCGGCTCAGCTGCGTCAACACGCCGGGGGCAGGGATCGCCGACGACAAGCTGGTGCACGCCTACGTCCCCGAGATCATCCGCTTCTACCTCGACGAGCAGCCGCTGCTCGCCTCCGTGAGGACCTACGACCTCGCGCAGCCCGACCAACGCGCAGAGTGCATCGAGCGCATCGACGAGATGGTGATCAAGCCACGCAGCGGCCATGGTGGGCACGGCGTGATCGTCTGCGCGCACGCCCACCGCGAGGATCGCGACCGGGCGGCCCGCCAGATCGACGCCGAGCCCGAGCGCTACGTGGCGCAGGAGCTCGTGGCGCTCTCGCGCCACCCGACCGCTCAGGGCGCGGAGCTGCGCCCGCGCCACGTCGACCTGCGGCCGTTCGTGCTGACCGCGGGGGATCGCGTCGCCGCGCTCCCCGGAGGCCTGACGAGGGTCGCCTTCGCGCCCGGGGCGCTGGTCGTCAACTCGAGCCAGGACGGCGGCGCCAAGGCCACGTGGGTGCTGCGGTGAGCCGGCGCCCGCTGATCGGGGTGTCGACGTCCGAGGTGCGGATCGCCGAGCAGGTCGAGCCGATCCGCTACGGGGAGCCACCGCATCGGGAGATGGCGCTGGGCCTCAAGTACCTCCAGGCGATCGAGCTCGCAGGCGGGCTGCCGGTCGTGCTCCCGCCACTCGCCCCTGAGGCGGTCTCGCCGCTGCTCGAACGCATGTCCGGGATCTGCCTGACGGGCGGGCCGGACCTCGACCCCCAGAACTACCACTCCCAGCCGCACCCCCAGCTCGGACCGACCCACCCCGACCTCGACCGCTTCGAGCTCGCGCTCGCCCGCGACGCTGACGAGCGTGGGTTGCCCCTGCTCGCCATCTGCCGCGGCGCCCAGGCGCTCAACGTCGCCCGCGGCGGGGCCCTGTACCAGCACTTGCCGGAGGAGGTCGGCGGGCCCCTGCACCATCGGCAGTCGGAGCCCGGTGACCGGCCCACGCACGTGATCGAGATCGAGCCGGGATCGCGCGTCGCGCAGGTGATCGGGCGCACGCAGATCGAGGTCAACTCCTTCCACCACCAGTCGATCAGGGTGCTCGGCCGCGACCTGCGCGCGGTGGCGTGGGCCGAGGACGGGGTGATCGAGGCGATCGAGGCCGCGGACCGCGAGTTCGTGCTCGGCGTGCAATGGCACGCCGAGGGCATCGCGCAGCGCCCCGAGCAACACGCGCTGTTCGTCGAGTTCGTCGAGGCGGCGCAGCGCTACGGCGACCCGCGCCTGCACGTGCGGGCGGCGTGAGCCCGCACCCGGCACGCGAGCCGCTGCCCGACTGGGCGCGGTGGGGCGCCTCCCCCGCGAGCGAGCCTTACTCGATCGGGATCGAGGAGGAGATGATGCTGCTCGATCCGGAGACCTGGCGGCTCGCCTACCGCATCGAGACCGTGCTGCCGGCGCTCTCGAGCGAGCTCGCGCAACATGCGACAGCCGAGACCCACGGCTCGGCGCTCGAGCTCGCGACGGGCGTCCACTCGAGCGTGCCCTCGGCTGCGGCCGAGGTGCGTGAGCTACGTGCCGCGCTGCGCCGCGATCTGCTGCCACTGGAGCTCGCCGCGGCGAGCGCGGGCACGCACCCGTCCGCGGTCTGGCAGGACACGGTCGTCTCGAGCGGGAGCCGCTATCGCGAGCTCTACGGCTCGATGCGCGAGCTCGCTCGGCGCGAGCCGACATTCGCCCTGCACGTGCACGTAGGCGTGCCGGACCCCGAGGTCGCCACGCGGCTCGTCAACGCCCTCCGCGGCCACCTTGCCCTCTTCCTCGCGCTGTCGGTCAACTCGCCGTTCTGGCAGGGCCGCGACACGGGGCTCGCGTCGGCACGCACGCCCCTGTTCCAGGCGTTCCCGCGCGTGGGCACCCCGCGCGCCTTCCGCGACTACGC